>JAFLTB010000061.1 GCA_022510605.1 Lachnospiraceae bacterium | reverse complement strand
GTGCATATTCACTCATCACTTTCTGTGATGAGTGCTTTTTACACATAGAATTAAATAAAAATACGGAAACTCAAATTTATGAAACGGGGTATAATGGAGGAAATCATGAAGGCAAATTATCATACGCATACGAAACGCTGCCAGCACGCCAGCGGTGAAGACCGTGAATATGTGGAAGCCGCCATTGAAGCTGGCTACCGGGTTCTTGGCTTTTCCGATCACTGCCCATGGGTATATCCGAATGATTATGTATCGAATATCCGAATGAGACCTTCGGAGGTGGATGGTTATTTTGCCTCCCTTGAAGGTCTTCGCGAGGAATACAAAAGCGACATCCAGTTACTGATTGGGTACGAGGCAGAGTACATACCGGTGCTGATGGAAGCGCAGGACAGGTTTTTCAAAGATTATCCCCTCGATTACATGATCCTCGGACAGCATTTTGTGGGAGAGGAACACAATCATAATTATGCCGGGGCCGAAACGGATAGTGTGGAAATGCTCCGTGGCTATGTGGACCTATGTATTGAAGGGATGAAGTCAGGGCGATACCAATACCTGGCACATCCGGACCTGATTTACTATACGGGGGATACAAAGATATATGAAAGAGAAATGAAACGCCTGTGTGAAGCTATGAATGAAATAGATGCTGTTATTGAGATGAACATTCTCGGGCTGGCCATAGGACGAAATTATCCGGACAACCGTTTTTGGCGCATAGCAAAAGAAACTGGAAATCGTGTAATCCTCGGGATGGATGCTCACTCACCACAACAGTTTGCCGATTTGGCGACGGTGGAGAAAGCGAAGCGTATGTGCCAGGGGATGGACGTGGCAGAGGAGTTGGTTTTATAGTTTTTCTTTCCCGATTTTTTCAGGGTGGTATTGATTTCTTTCCATTTTAGTGCACCGGCATGGAATAGGTTGCAGCGGTAAAGCTACCATCGGACATAGCAAACTGCTTGGTGAACTGGCCTCTCTTGGCAGTCAGCTCTTCCGTAGTCGCCGCATGAACGGTGGCTGCATCTGCCTTTATTTCTACCTCAGCGGGTAAATTTACTCCCAAGACTCCAGCCAGCACAAATGTCCCTGCTAAGGCTCCGCAGAGTAATTGTTTGCATATCTTCTTTGTGTTTCTCATTATACTTCCCCCTTTATGATATAGTAGTTTTGTATATTTTATCATTTCCGGGACGAATTATCACATTCTTTTTCTATTAGTAGGAGCATAAAAAAGGAACTGCTGCTCCACAGATGAATACCCATCCGTTTTGCAACAGCTCCATATGCATCAAAATCTTATTCTGTCTGAATTCTATATTATTTTACTGCCTGAAAGGCCTCTTCCAAGTCCTCGATAATATCGTCAATATGTTCTGTACCGATGGAAAGACGAATGGTGTTTGGCTGGATGCCCACCTCGGCCAATTCCTCTACTGTCATCTGGGAATGGGTGGTGCTGGCCGGATGAATCACCAGGGATTTCACATCCGCCACATTGGCTAACAGGGAGAACAGTTCCAGATTGTCAATGAAATCCTTCGCCGTCCGGTCATCTCCCTTAATCTCAAAGGTAAAGATGGAACCGCCTCCATTTGGGAAATACTCCTTATACAATCTCTGCTGTGACGGGTCTGTGGATACAGACGGATGATGTACTGCCTCTACCTGAGGATGCTTCGACAAATACTCTACTACCTTCAGTGCATTTTCCACATGACGCTCCACTCTGAGAGACAGCGTCTCCAATCCCTGTAAAAAGATGAAGGCGTGGAACGGAGACATCGTTGCGCCGGTGTCACGAAGCAGAATGGCACGAATCTTCGTTACAAAGGCTGCCGGTCCTACTGCCTTGGTAAAACTGATGCCGTGATAACTCGGGTTCGGCTCTGTGAGGCTGGCAAAACGGCCGGAAGCCTCCCAGTCAAATTTACCACTGTCTACAATAACGCCGCCAATGGTGGTTCCATGGCCGCCGATGAATTTGGTAGCCGAGTGAACTACAATATCCGCACCATGCTCAATCGGACGAATCAGATACGGGGTTCCGAAAGTATTGTCAATCACCAGCGGAATCTTATTCTCATGGGCGATCTGGGAGATGGCTTCTATATCCACCAAATCCGAATGGGGATTTCCCAGTGTCTCAATAAATACAGCTTTGGTATTATCTTTAATGGCCTCCCGGATTTCTCCCAGATTATGAGGATCCACAAAGGTAGTCTCAATGCCATAATCCGGCAGGGTATGGGCAAGCAGATTGTAGGTTCCGCCATAGATGTTGCTGGCAGATACAATATGGTCACCGGCCTGTGCCAGGGTACGGAAGGTATAGTCAATGGCCGCTGCTCCGCTGGCCACGCCAAGGGCAGCCACACCGCCCTCTAATTTAGCCATTCTCTGCTCAAAAACATCCTCTGTAGGATTGGTGAGACGGCCATAAATATTACCGGCATCCGACAAATTAAATCTTGCCTCTGCGTGGTCGCTGTTGTGGAACACATAGGAGGAGGTCTGATAAATCGGCACTGCTCTGGCATCTGTCACCGGGTCTGCCTGCTCCTGTCCCACATGTAACTGTAATGTCTCAAAATGTAAATTTCTGTCTTTATATTCCTTCTTGCTCATGCTTACTCCTTTCTGGCAATCCGGATTTTTCCCCGGTTCTCGCCATAGCACTTATGATTTTACTTAATTCATAGTATTTATATATGAATTATAGATTATATAATACTCCGCTGCTTCCTCTTTGTCAATAGGAAAACCATATTTTTCAAAAAATGTCACTTTTAAATGGAGTATCCCCCATTTTTTTCTATCTGCCAGGCCATCAAATCTGCCAGGGTAATATTATCAATCACATCGTTAATGGCATCATTCATCTTTTTCCAGACAATGGAGGTAACACAGTCCTCCATCTTTTCACAGGAGGGAAATTCCGCCTCCACACAGTCCACCGGCGCCAGACTCCCTTCCGTCAGCCGCAGAATCATCCCCACGGTGTACTCCTCCGGTTTCTTTGTCAAAAGGTAGCCTCCCTGGGGTCCCCGTATACTCTGGACGTAGCGCGCCTTATTCAAAATGGAAACAATCTGCTCCAAATACTTGTCCGAAATATCCTGACGCTGCGCAATCTGTTTGATTCTAAGCGGCGTCCCGGAATCATTCAATGCCAGGTCCAACATCAGGCGGAGAGCATATCTTCCTCTGGTTGAAATCTTCATAGCCGACACTCCTTTTTCTATTTATTGCTCCAAAGCATAATTAATAACATAACGGTTCTACAAATTTCACACTATTCCTACTATATTAATATGATACAACAGCCCCAATTAAAAAACAAGAAAAAATCTCCACCCGAAAGGCAGAGATTTTTTCCATTTATAATAAGCGTTCATAACATCCTTTAGTTATCATCCTGCAAAGCGTCAAAACCGGTTTCTCCTGTTCTGACTTTCACAACATCCTCCACATCGTATATGAAAATCTTACCGTCACCGATGTGTCCGGTATACAGCGCCTGCTTGACAGCCTCAATTACCCTATCAACCGGAACGGCGCTGACAACTACCTCCACCTTAATCTTAGGCAGCAAGGTAAAACTGACCGGGACACCGCGGTAATATTCGGCAGTTCCCTTCTGGGCACCACATCCTAACACCTGGGTCACTGTAATACCATTTACGCCGATTTCCGACAAGGCTTCCTTGAGTTCCTCGAACTTGCTCTGTTTGGCAACGATGGAAATCTTGGTAAATTTGACGCCATCCGCCTGTGTCTCTTTCTTCGGCCTCGCCTCCGGAACCGGCATCACCGGGACAGCCTTCTCTACAGGCACGGCGCCGGTAACAGGCTGTGGCCCGGCTCCTGCTGAATAGAACCGGTTGCCCGCTGGCATAAAATCTGCATAAGCACTGGGCAAACCATGCTCGGTAGCATCCAGGCCCTCGATTTCTTCCTCGGCAGTGACACGCAGCCCCCATATTTTATTTATGGCAAAGAATACAATTCCCATGACAACGGCTGCATAGATGGCAATGGTCAATACCCCCAGACACTGGATACCAAGCAGCTTCACACCGCCTCCATAGAACAGGCCCCGCAGACCATCCGGATACTCCGGCGTCCCTGTGGCAAAAAGACCTACGGCAATGGTGCCAAACATGCCGTTAAAACCGTGGACAGCCACCGCACCTACCGGGTCATCCACCTTCAATACATTATCGACAAACCATACGGCGAATACTACAATGATACCAGAGCAGATGCCGATGATGATGGCACCCAATCCGTCCACACTGGCACAACCGGCGGTAATGGCAACCAGACCGGCCAGGGAGCCATTCAGACACATGGACACATCCGGCTTGCCATATTTCACCCAGGTCACTATCATGACGGTCATAGTGGCGAAAGCCGGCGCCAGGGTAGTGGTTCCCAGAATGGCGGCCAGGCTGGCAGAATCGGAAGCGGCTGCCCCGTTAAATCCGTACCAGGCAAACCATAAAATAAATACACCCAATGCACCAATCGTAATATTATGTCCCGGAATCGCACGAGGCTTTCTGTCTTTACCAAACTTTCCAAGGCGAGGCCCTACAACCGCCGCTCCCACAAGGGCAGTGACGCCGCCCACCATATGAATCACCGCAGAACCGGCAAAATCAACAAAGCCCAGCTGAGCCAGCCACCCCTGTGCATTCCATGTCCATCCAGCCTCAATCGGATAGACAATGGCGCTGATAATAGCGGAATACAGACAGTACATACTGAATTTTGTACGCTCCGCCATGGCACCGGAAACAATGGTGGCACAGGTGGCACAGAATACCAGCTGGAAAAAGAACGTAGTCCAGTTAAAGTTGGCAAAGTCTGTAAACATCTGATACTCCGGCTTTCCAATAAATCCAAAAAAGTAATTTTCCGAATTCATAATGCCAAAGCCCAGAAAAATAAATACAATGGTTCCAATACAGAAATCCATCAGATTTTTCATAATGATGTTTCCTGCGTTTTTCGCTCTGGTAAAACCTGTCTCCACCATAGCAAATCCGGCCTGCATAAAGAATACCAGTACAGCGCCGAGCAGATACCAAACACTCATATCCATAAAAAGCACCTCCAAATAAATAGTACGACTCTTGCGTCCAATACCAGAGACTGCTTATTTTCCTCCGGAGGTTTTCGTCCCGGCACACAGGCACAAAAAAAGTGCCAAGAACATAGTTCCTGACACCTTCGTCGTTTACGAGAGCCATTATAGGGGGTATTGCAAAAAATGTCAATACCCTTGGAGGAATTTTGGTAAAATCCTACAAATTGGACAGCCCATTTGCCATTTTTTTCATGTTTTTTATCTGATTTCTTTTCTTTTTTCGGATAGTATGATAAAATTTATTTCAATAAATAATTTATTGAAATAACAAAAAAGGACGGATATAAAATATGGCAGTGAATTTAAAAGGAAAAAAAACTTCCCTCACCGACGAGGCTTCCATCTATGCCAAACGCTCGGAACATCTCTCGGAAAAGGAAAAACTGAAAAACATGTCAGGCAAACAGAAACGGGATTACTTTGCTACCTACTATCTGCCAAAAATTTTAATAATAGCCCTTGTCCTTCTGGTAGCAGGCTACATTCTCTGGTCGGATTTTATCCACAAAAAAGATATCTATTTCCGCTGTGCCGTGCTGAATGAGGCCCTTTCGGACAGCAGCCTGACAGAATTTGGCGACCAATTTACTGAAAGCCTGGGAAAAGATACCTCGAAGGAATCTGCTTCCTTCTACTGCTATTTTACCGATACCTCTGCTGCCGCCGAAGTGGGCGCCAGCGTAGCAAAGGACCAGACAGAAATTACCAGCCGCCTGGCGGCCGGGGTTCTGGACGGCATGATTGCCAGCCCGGAGGATAGCCAAAATTATCTCGCCAACGGTATTTATGTGGATTTGCAGACCTTTCTTACAAGGGAGGAATATCGTCTGCTGGAAGATAATTTGTACTTTTACTCTGCGGATGAAAATACGGAGCAGAGAGCCTATGGCGTCTCCCTGAAAGGAAGCCCGGTCTGGCAGGCTCTGTTTGACGGCCAGGTTCCATTAGTGGAACAGCCGGTATTTTTCATTGTCACAAATTCCGATGAATCTGCCAAGGAATATGCAAGAACTTTGATTCACTATTTTTTCCCGGATGTGCTTGGGGAAAGTTCTGTGTAAAAAGCATTCATCACCCAAAGTGATGAGTGAATATGAGCCGGAATCGCCCTCGGAAAACTGGTTTTCCAGATGCGATTCCGGCTCATATTGACATTGCCGCTTTTAGCGGCAAGTGCTTTTTACACACAATTTTTATACATAAAACAAATTAAAAAATACGAAAACCTACGTTTTTTATCATATCCAGAATTTGTTTCAGCCGCTCCAATTCCAGCGGTTTTCCTAATACGCCATTGAGTCCCAGTTTCATCCCCTCCCGGAGACCGTCTGGATAGGTTTCCTCCACTATGGCAAACATCGGCACTGTCCTGGCGGTACCTTTCTGCTCTCTTAGACATTCCGTAAATTCCAGATAATCCATATCCCCGACATCCCCCTCCACCAGCACGGCGTCAAAGGCACCTATGGAATAACTGTTCCACAACTGGATTCCCTCCATGCCGCTGCCAGCCATAATTACCCTGGCACCATTCAGGGTAAGACGCGAGCCAACCGATTCCTGCTGCCCCTCCTTTTCCACTAGCAGAAACGAGTATCCACTCAAATCCACCTCTGGCTCCGGCTTCCAGTCCCCGCCGGAGAGTTCCCGGGGAACCTCTTCTGCAGAGCCCCGCAATTTTTGAAGGGGAATTTCCAGTTTTGTCAGATTGGTCTTATCATCCTTCCGGGACAATTCTATTCGTCCTCCCATCAGTTCTACCAGTTTGCGGGCAAGAATCAGTGAGAAGGTTGTCCCCATCCGCTCCCTTCCACTGTCCCATTCCGAACGATCGTGGTCGCTTTCCACCGAGTACATCCGTCCAAAGAAAAGTTCATTTACCGGAATCCCCCAGTCCTCCACAATCAGGGTAAGCTTGCTAATACCGCCACCCTGCTCCTCATCGCTTCCCCACACGGCAATTTTTCCATTCTCCGAAGCAGCCATCATGCAATTTCCAATGACATGGTTGATAATCTGGCTGATACGCACGGAATCTCCATAATAATATGAGCCTTGCAGATTCAGGTTATAGGTGAGAGTAATTCCCTGCTGCTTTCCCTTCTCCTGCCAGGACTGGAACAGCTTTGTAAACATCTCATATAATGCCATTTCCCTGGTTTCAAACTGAATCCCCCCTCGCTCAATTTTTTCATATTCTGCAATATTTTCTGCCACTTTCATAACATAGGAGGCTGCTCCCAGCATCTCCCGGTTCTCCCTGTCTTCTGCATTCTGTCTGCAGAGCCAGGAATAAATGTGCTGAATCGGAGCCTGAATCTCTCTAGCCAGCATACTGGAAAAATTCCGGCGCATCTCCATGCTCTCCCTGGCTTCATTCAGGACTCCCAGCAGAAGTTTACGATTGGCATCCTCCGTCTTTAGCTGCTGCTCTTTCATGGAATGGATATCCTGGGCAGTGACAAGAATGTTTTTTTGCTCTTTTCCTATATAACTGTAACGTATACACTTGTATCGGTACTCCCCCTCTCCCTTGCGTATGCGGAACAGGGCGACTCCCTCTACATCGCTGAAATTCAGTATCTCTTTCATATTTTCCAATTGCATTGAGAGGTAAAAGCGTTCCCGGTCATCGGGATGCACAAAATTTTCGGCAGTCTGTTCCACAAAATCTTCAAAATCGGAACTGGGATAGACATCGCGAAAATCCTGTTCACCTGTGAACATCCCTTCATACATCCCAATATCTGCGTTAATCTGCAAAATCATCTCATAGATTCCCCCAATCTGCATCTTCAGGACGTCCTGCAGCTTCTGATTTTTCCTTTCCGTTTTCTGTTTCTCATCCAGATTGCGTATACTCCCAAGGATTTTCACTGTCTTTTCACTCTTTTTTATCTTTGTAATCTCCAGTTCAAACCACTGATAGGAGCGCTCTCCCGTTTTTGTACTCTCTGCCAGCAGTCGGAGTTCTCCGGACACCGAAGTGTCAAACTCCACAAATCGATTCAGTTCATCATAATCTCCCTCATATAGCAGCTGGTTTTCCGTCAGGATTTTTTCCCAGGGAAGATAGAGGCCATCCTGCAGACAGGGAATGTATTCACTGTTTTGCAGACCGCTATAGACCTGAAGCCGTGACTGCTCTGTATCATACTCAAACAAAAGACTGGCCTTCATCCCAGCAACCAGACGATAACGATACTTTTCCTGTTCCAGCTGGAGGATACTCTTTTTTCTGTCTGTGACATCCAACAGAATACAGAGGTATTCACAGCCGTCCTCTACCTCGTTATAATACTGTCCCACAACCTGGAACCAGCGGAGTCCCTTGTCCACGCCCCGTCGGGAACGAAATTCAAAATCAATCCTCTCCCGTTTTGCCGCCTGCTGTACCAGATGGCGGCGCAGGGCCGGCAGGTCCTCTGGAACCGTATACCTTCCGGAGGTTCCCAGATATTCCTCTCTTGAGGTATTCAGCATGGCAAAATACTGCTTGTTGGCTTCCACAATATAGAAATTATTTTCCGTTATTAACAGAGTAAAGACACCACCCGGTATATTATCATAGGTGGTGTCCCTCTCCTTTCGAATACTTTCCTGTTTGCTGATGTCGACCACCAGATTGCGAATGATGCGCCTGCCTTTCTCGTCCGTCTCCACTACACCGAGTTCCCACACCCAGAGCAGCACGCCATCCCGGCGGCGTATCCGATAACGGCAGGTATATTCTCCTGCCGACTCAATCTGCTGTGTAATATCGGTATAAAGATCTTCATAATCCGGCGGATACACCAATTCTTTTGCCTTTCCCCGGCACTGAATATACAGCTCCGAACGCTGAAACCCCAGCATTTTACAGAAATTGTCGTCTACACTCAGCAGGGGGGAGTCTCCTGTCTCATCATATAAAAATACTTTTTCTCCAAATTCCATCAACTGTCGGAGTTTGTTTATCTGCCATTCACTCATTTATTTTTTCCTCCGGGCCACTACCACAAAACGGCCATTCTCCGTATGATAGGCACAGGTTACCAGTGTCAGCAGCTGCTCGCCATATTCCGGCGTAATTCCCGTATCATACTGGGAAAGTTTTTTGACATTTTTTATATAATTATCAAACTGCTTTTCCGAGAGATGCCCCGGCCAGTTATAGTATTTGAACACATCATCGTCCTGCTTATACACCTGGGAATAAAACGCCGCTGCCACCTCATACTCCCGTTCCTCATACAGCGTATCAAACTGAATAATCTTGTGTTTTTCATAGTAGTCCTTCGAGTCATAGTCCACCAGATGTCCAAACATCATACCACTTTTCATATGATGTCCGTAGAGCATCAGATTGTTATATGCATCCTCTACATCACATTGGGCATCCAGGAATAAAAGGCCATTGACATCGTCCTTTTTGTCATAATTTTTATGCAGATAGTATTCCGGGTCATTGGGAGTCTGCATCACCGGGTAATCAATCTGGCTGTTCTTTATGGTAATCCAGCCGATTAAATCGCTGTTGCGTTTATACAGCTTTTTATATTTTTTGAGTATCGTCTTCCCCTCCGGCGTCTTGACTTCTATGCCGTCATCTTCGGCTTCGCTTTCTGCCCGCAGCTCCACCAGTTCATTCAGGGCTCCCTCTGCGTTTTTCGCTGTCATATAGTAGCGGAGCAGATACAGTCCGCTTGCCAAAAACACCAGAATAAACACAATCGTAAGAATGTTCAATGCCCATTTCTTCTCTTTTTTCTCCTGCTTTTCCTGTTTTTCTTTCATGTCTTCCTCCCTTTCTGAAACGTTTTATACCGAATCATGTATCTTTTTAAAACCTGAGGCGCATGGAAGTAAAGCGAATGCCATCTGCCTTTTTTTCCGGCCCCAGAGCAACAAACCCTGTTCTCTCGTAGAACTCCACCGCATAGGGCGAGGAATTTACCGTGACAGCACGAATCTCCGGTTCCTTTTCCTCCACTTCTGCCACTGCCACCCGTACCAATCGCCTGGCAATACCCAGTCTATGAAACTGTCCCCGGACAAACAAAAGACTGATGTGCTGTTCCCCCCGCAGGGCAATCACTCCCACCAGAAGGCCATTGAGATAGCATCCCCAGAACTTCATCTCCCCCTGACGCACCTTTTTTACTATATTATCATATTCAATGAAATGGCGGAAGGTCTGAATCCCCATTTCTTCATAGTCCGGCACCTCATATTCTTCAAACACCTCCCAGACCAGTGCCAGCGCCTCTCTCAGTTGAGCCACTCCGATTTTACAAATCTGCATAATTTCCTCCATTGGGATACCAGACTGTCCATCCCTGTAAATCTCTACTATAAGTATAAATAATTTTGTTTACACTGTCAAAGTTTTTTGCTATTCTTAAATTGAAATAATGTAGGTGCTTTTGACACCCACATCATGGAATATTGTACACAACACTTCGAAACGGAGGATACCTCATGAAACAGCTTTTTAATGACAACTGGTTTTTTCACAAGGAACCGCTGGAAACTCCGATGGAAACGTTTTTCCAGACAGCCGACTGGCAGGCCGTGGACATCCCCCACGACTGGATGATTTATGACAGTGAAAATCTCTATGAGCAGGCTGTCAGCTGCTACAAAAAAACCTTCTCGGTGGAGAACCCGGGAACCGACCGGATTTCCCTGGTTTTTGAAGGCGTATATATGGATAATACAATTTTTCTGAATGGAGAAGAAATCTTTGAATGGAAATACGGCTATTCCCAATTTGAGGTGGATTTGACCGGACGCCTGCAGCCTGGGGAAAATACCCTTTTGGTCCGCAGTGTCTATCAGCTACCAAACAGCCGGTGGTATCCAGGCTCTGGCATTTACCGCAATGTCTGGCTGGTGCGCCGCCCGTCTCTTCATTTTACCACAGACGGCTCCTATCTCGCCACGAAAAGGGATGAGGAGGACTGGACGCTATACGCTGATTTTGAAGTGCAAAACGACTCCGGCGCCGGGGCCGAGGTCTCTGTCCGACACACCATTTATGATGCTAAGGGTGAACAGGTATGCTCCCAGACAGCCGATATGACACTGGCGGAGGGACTTCAGGTGAATAAACAGGAAATCACCTTCCACAACCCGGATATATGGGATATTGAAAGCCCAAACCTCTATCGGATTCAGTCCGAACTGCTCCATACATCCGGCCAGGTACTGGACACGGAGACACAGCGCTTTGGCTTCCGCACCATCCGCTTTGATTCGGATAAGGGCTTTTTCCTGAACGGTCGGAATGTGAAAATCAACGGTTCCTGCGAGCACCACACGCTGGGGGCCCTGGGAGCCGCCATGAACCGCACCGCCCTGCGCAGACAATTGGTGGCACTGAAGGAAATGGGAGTAAATTCCATACGGAGCGCCCACAACATGCCGGCAGTGGAACTGATGGAACTCTGCGATGAGATAGGACTTCTTCTCTACAGTGAGAGCTTTGATATGTGGGAGAAATGCAAGACGGATTATGACTACGGCAATTACTTTAACGAGTGGTGGGAGCGGGATTTGACCAGCTGGGTACGCCAGGACCGGAACCACCCCTGCCTGCTTGTATGGGGTATTGGAAATGAAATCCAGGATACCCACCAGCCAAGAGGACGGGAACTCACAAAAACCCTCCGGGATGCTGTGAAGAAACTGGACTACCACGGCAATGCCGTCATTGGTATCGGCTCAAACCTGATGGAATGGGAGGGAGCCCAGAACTGTGCCGCCGAAGTTGACATCGCCGGCTATAACTATATGGACCACCTCTACGATGAACATCACGAAAAATACCCGGACTGGTGCATTTTCGGCAGTGAGACCTCCTCTACCGTACAGAGCCGGGGCATTTACCATTTTCCACTGAGCAACCGTATTTTGACCCACGAAGATGGCCAGTGTTCTACCCTGGGTAACTGCACCACCAACTGGGGCGCCAAGGACACGGCCCATGTTATCACCGCCCACCGTGACCGGGACTACTGCTTTGGACAGTATATCTGGAGCGGCTGGGATTATCTGGGTGAGCCCACGCCGTACTTTACCAAAAATTCCTATTTTGGCCAAATTGATACCGCCGGCTTTCCAAAGGATACATACTACCATTATCAGGCAGAATGGACGGATTATAAGACAAAACCTATGATACATCTTCTGCCTTACTGGGATTTCAACGAGGGACAGCTGATTGACGTCCGGGTTTACTCCAATGCCCCGGAAGTAGAACTGTTCTTCCAGGAAGGCTCTGGCTCTGGAGAGTCATCCTCCCAAAGTCAGTCTTCTGAAATGCAGTCTCTGGGACGGCAGAAAATCGACCATCTCCACGACATGAAACTGGCGGGCGACTGGCAGCTTCCCTATAAAAAGGGCGTACTGAAGGCAGTGGCCTACGATGAAAACGGCGCCGTCATCGCTACGGATATCCAGTCCTCCTTTGGCGACCCGGTCTCCCTGTCTTTAATACCGGATAAGGACAGCCTTCAGGCAGACGGCGAGGACCTTCTCTTCGTGGAAATCAATACCCTGGATAAGGATGGTATTTTTGTGGCTAACAGCCGCAGCCGTGTTCAGGTCAATGTCACTGGCGCCGGCCGTCTCGTTGGACTGGATAACGGAGACAGTACAGATTTTGAGCAGTACAAGGGCACCTGCCGCAAGCTGTTCAGCGGCCGCCTGCTGGCAATTATCGCCGCCAAAACAGAACCGGGAGACATCCGGCTTGAAGTCACCTCCCCTTCTCTGACGCCGGCCACCCTTACCATTCCTGCTAAGGAGGCACCGGTTCGCTCCGGTATCTCCTGCCATATGGAAAATACGCCTTCCCACACACCGGAGCAGGCCCGGGAAATTCCGGTGAGAAAAATTGAACTGACCTGTCAGGGCACCAGACATCTGGACGAGGAACACCGGGAGGTTACCGTTACTGCTTCCGTTTATCCCGTCAATGCTACCTGCCCGGAGATTGCCTTTAAGGCCATGACCTTAGACGGGGTGGAAAGCAACAGCGTAACCATTGAAACCACAGGAAATACGGCCCTCCTAAAAGCAAATGGCGACGGAGAATTCCGCCTCTGCTGCTCCTGCAACAACGGCCAGGACCATCCGGAGGTTATCTCGGAACTGGAATTTGACGTTACCGGCTTAGGGGAGGCCACTCTCAATCCATACAAGATGGTAAACGGCATCCACCATGCCCACTGCACCAGCGAAGCCAAACTGAGCTTCCAGGGCGGGGTTTACATCACTGCTACGGAACGCACCCGTTTCCTCTTTGACAATGTGGATTTTGGAGAATATGGAGCCAATGAAATTCATATACCGATTTTCTCCTTTGAGGATGAACTGCCTATTGAAATCTGGCTGGGCGATTCGGAAAACGGCGGCACCTGTCTGATTCAGGATAAGTACCAGGCCAAAAGCTGGTACAACCACTATCAGGAAAATGTTTACACGCTTCCCGAAAGAATCAAAGGCCTGCAGTCCATTTCCATTGTGGTCTATCCTACGATTAAGATGTCTTTACAGGGCTTTTATTTCACGAAACTTAAGAAGGCCTTCGGTCAGCTGACTGCTCTGGAAAATAACCGGATTACCGGCGATATGTTTACCCTGAGCGAGGAGGCTATTACTGACATCGGAAATAATGTCACACTGGAATATGAGAATATGGACTTTGGTGAGAAGGGCTGCCAGCAGATTACCATCTGCGGCCACTCCCCGATTGAGTTGAACACCATCCACGTCCGCTTCTACAGCGAGGACGGCCATGAGATAAACCAAATTGTGGAGTTTGCCTACAGTGAGGGCTATCAGGAGCTGACTTTCCCAGTGGAGGGCTTTGCCGGAGCCGGCAAGGTCAACTTTATCTTCATGCCGGGAAGTAAGTTTGACTTTAAGTGGTTTCAGTTTCAGTAATTAAAATTAAAAAATGGATAAAATAGAAATCCCATCCAATCGATTCGAACCGGCAACAACGTGGTAACGTCTCGCGTTAAGGTTCTCACTGATTGGATGGGATTTCTTATGTTATTTTATAAATATTCTCTCTTTTATTGCTGTTATTTTTACAAAGTCTCCAGGGTTTCCCGGATGGCTTTGATGAAATCCTGGCTGTTTAATACTGTTACGTCCTTCAAGGAGGTTATCAATGCCAGGTCCTTTGTCATTTTTCCATCTTCAATGGTTTTTAATGTGGCCTTTTCCAGTTTGTCAGCAAATTCGCTTAACTCCGGAATCTCATCCAGTTCGCCTCTCTTGCGGAGCGCTCCCGTCCAGGCAAAAATCGTTGCCACAGAGTTCGTGGAGGTCTCCTCTCCGTTTAAGTGCTTATAGTAATGGCGCTGAACGGTACCATGAGCCGCTTCGTACTCATATACCCCGGTCGGAGACACCAGCACAGAGGTCATCATGGCCAGGGAACCGCAGGCAGAGGATACCATATCGCTCATCACATCACCGTCGTAGTTTTTACATGCCCAGATAAATCCGCCATCGGTTTTCATAACCCGGGCCACCGCATCGTCAATCAGTGTATAGAAATAGGTAAGTCCGGCTTTTTCAAAGGCCTCCTTATATTCGGTATCGTATACCTCCTGGAAAATATCTTTGAAATTGTGGTCATACTTTTTGGAAATGGTGTCCTTCGTAGCAAACCACAAATCCTGTTTGGTATCCAGTGCATAACTGAAGCATGCCTTTGCAAAGCTGGTAATGGACTGGTCCGTATTGTGGATTCCCTGAAGAATACCAGGGCCATCAAAGGTATGTATTACTTCTCTGGTCTCCGTTCCGTCCTCAGCGGTAAAGACCAGTTCCGCCTTTCCTTTGCAAGACACTTTGATTTCTGTATTTTTATACACATCTCCATAGGCATGACGGGCCAGGGTAATCGGCTTCTTCCAGTTTTTTACGCATGGCTCAATGCCCTTTACCTGAATCGGCGCACGAAATACCGTGCCATCTAACGCCGCACGGATGGTTCCGTTGGGCGATTTCCACATTTCCTTCAAATCATATTCCGTCATGCGGGCAGCATTGGGAGTAATGGTTGCACACTTTACTGCCACTCCATATTTCTTTGTGGCCTCCGCAGAGTCTATGGTTACCTGGTCATTGGTCTCGTTGCGGTACTCTAAGCCAAGGTCATAATACTCTGTCTTTAAATCAATATAAGGAAGCAATAGTTCATCCTTAATTATCTGCCATAAAATACGGGTCATTTCATCCCCGTCCATCTCTACTAACGGGGTTTTCATCTGAATTTTAGCCATTGACAATCCTCCTGTTTTTTATTTCCTGTCGGGACATAGAGTTATGCCCGTTGTGGACATAAGGACCATGTCCGTTGTGGACATAAGGACCATGTCCGTTGTCTACTATACCATAGAAAATCAGGGTTGTCAAAACAGCGAACCTTGTTCAAAAACAACATTTATTTAATTGAAAAGAATTGCCGTCAGTAGTATAATAAAAGCATCAAAAAATTAAGGAGGTAGTATTTCAATGACACGATTTACTTTACCACGGGATTTATATCACGGAAAGGGTGCGCTGGAGGCACTGAAAAACTTTGAAGGAAAGCGCGCTATCATCTGCGTGGGGGGCGGTTCCATGAAGCGGAACGGCTTTTTGGACAAAGCAATGGATTATTTGAAGGAAGCAGGAATGGAGGTAACGCTTTTTGAGGGCATCGAGCCAGACCCTTCTGTGGAGACAGTTATGAAAGGGGCTGCTGCTATGCAGGAGTTCCAGCCAGACTGGATTATTGCCATGGGCGGCGGTTCACCAATTGATGCGGCAAAGGCGATGTGGATTAAGTACGAGTACCCGGAGACCACTTTTGAGGATATGTGCAAGGTATTTGGATTGCCAAAACTTCGTAAGAAAGCACATTTTTGTGCCATTTCTTCCACATCCGGCACCGCTACCGAGGTAACTGCTTTTTCGATTATTACAGACTATCAGAAGGGCATTAAATACCCGATTGCGGATTTTGAAATTACACCGGACGTGGCGATTGTAGACCCGGATTTGGCAGAGACCATGCCTCCAAAACTGGTAGCACATACTGGTATGGACGCTATGACACATGCCGTAGAGGCATATGTATCTACGGCCAACTGCGATTATACCGACCCGCTGGCTCTCCATGCCATCAAGATGATTCAAAACGACCTGGTGGCTTCTTACAATGGCGATATGGAAAAACGAAGCAGCATGCACAATGCCCAGTGTCTTGCCGGTATGGCCTTCACCAACGCCCTGCTTGGTATTGTTCACTCCATGGCTCATAAGACCGGAGCCGCTTTCGAGGGCGGACACATTATTCACGGCGCCGCCAATGCAATGTATCTGCCGAAGGTAATTAAATTCAACAGCAAAGACGCCACTGCGGCAGCACGTTATGCAGAAATTGCCGATTTTATGAATTTGGGCGGCAATACACAGGAGGAAAAAATTGACCTTCTGATTGCTTATCTGCGCAAAATGAATGACGATTTGAATATTCCTCACAGCATCAACCATTACGGCGCCGATGGACTTCCGGCAGAAACCGGATTTGTTCCTGAGGATGTGTTCCTGGAAAAACTTCCGGATATTGCGGCAAACGCTCTGTTAGATGCCTGCACTGGCTCCAACCCGAGACAGCCATCCCAGGAGGAAATGGAAAAACTGCTGAAATGCTGTTATTATGATACCGAAGTCGATTTCTAATTAGATAAACCAAACAAAGGGCGGCCCATCCGGGTCGCCCTTTGTTTTAAAGACATGATGCATCTGCTTTCCACAATAAGTGCTAATGTTGCGGCTGATTTTTAGGGAGTGTCTTTGTGAGAATCAGTGTATAAGCTACCGTTAAAACAATCATAACAAGAATGTGAATCATTTGCCTTTCCACCGTAAATCCTGCTTCATTTGCAAAAGTGTTAAGCGTGTTAATGGCAGA
>JAFLTB010000060.1 GCA_022510605.1 Lachnospiraceae bacterium | reverse complement strand
GGCTTAATTGGCACTATAAGCAGGCAGCTAAATATCTTGCATAGGAAAGACGGCAGCACAGAATACGTTTATCTTGTTGATGTATCAGGTGAACAGCAGGAAATGATTGGGTCTGATCCTGAAATTCAGGAAGGTGAAGAACAAGCTATTAAAAATGTTCGCTGGCTATCCTTGGATGAATTTACAGAACGTGAAAGAGCTTTTCTTTGGTCATACGGTTTGCTTGATGTCGAAGACTTTTATGACGAGGTATCACGCTGGGGTGATGCAATAAGTTATCCGGTTTGAAAACAAATTCCTGTTTGAAGAACTATAAATTGAAAAGCGTGAGGAAAAAAATATGAATACATTAGAAACTATAACAGAGGCTTTCGTAAAAGAGAGCAGGGCATAAAGCTGGCAGAGGAAATTCTGCAAAAAATAAAATAAGGAGAAATACAAATGGACCGTGGAAAGAGAATTATCCAAACAAGTCTGATTGGTATTGTAGTCAATCTGGTGCTGGTGGTATTTAAGGCGGTTGTGGGAGCAATGACAGGATCTGTTGCTATTATCATGGATGCAATTAATAATTTGAGTGATGCTCTGTCTTCTGTCATTACGATTGTAGGAACGAAGCTGGCGGAAAAAAGCCGGATAAAAGCATCCATATGGTTATGGACAGATCGAACATGTTAGTTCTGTTACGATAGCAGTGATTGTTCTGGTGGCAGGGTTCACCTCATGTAAGGAATCCTTTGAAAAGATTATATATCCTGAGGCAGCAAGTTATACAACGGCCTCCTTAGTCATCATTGCCTTTGCGGTACTTGTTAAATTTCTGCTGGGAAGGTATGTAAAAGGGGGAGGGAAAAAATATAATTCGGAATCTCTGGTTGCGTCTGGTACAGATGCATGGCTTCTATGTGGATACGGATAAAATGATGGTATCTTTTGATCTGATAATAGATTTCAAGTCAGAAGGTCAAAATGAGATTTGCGACCATTTGACCAGGCAGATGAAACAGATTTATCCGGAGTATGAATTTGTAGTAATTTTAGATAGTGATTTCAGTGATTGATTTGGTGGTAAAACTATCAAATGCCAAGGGGATGGACATTGTCCATTCTCAAGAAGTTCTGAAAACCTGGAAGGTAGGGCTTGGATTATGATGGAAGTAGGCCAGAGATAAATGCTGGCACAATTGTGTTGTAGGAGTAGATAAAAAATATGAATAAGGAGAAGACAATGGAGCATATCGAAGAACTTATCAGGGGCAGAAAGAGCGTCCGGACTTTTGATGGCAGGGATCTTGACACGAGGGATTTGGAAAAACTGTCTTCGTTTATGACAGAACTCAAAAACCCTTATGAAATAAAAGTGGAATGCAGGTTGTTAGATGGGAAACAGCAAAAACTGACCTGTCCTGTCGTTAGTGGGACGGATCTCTACGTGGGCGGGAAAGCTAAGCGGGTACCGCATATTGAGGAAGCTTTCGGCTATTCTTTTGAAATGCTGGTGCTGTATGCCCAGTCTCTTGGGATTGGCACGGTCTGGGTGGGCGGGACCATGAACCGCACTGCCTTTGAGAAGGCGATGGGGCTGGAGGCAGATGAAATGATGCCATGTATGAGTCCTCTGGGATATCCGGCTGGGAAGATGTCCATCAAGGAGAGCATGATGCGTAAAGGCATCAAAGCAGACAGCAGGAAGCCATTTGAGGCGATGTTTTTTGATGGAGCTTTTGACACACCATTGACACCGGAGAAAACTGGTAAACTGTCGCATCTG
This sequence comes from Lachnospiraceae bacterium, assembly GCA_022510605.1. Taxonomy (GTDB): domain Bacteria; phylum Bacillota; class Clostridia; order Lachnospirales; family Lachnospiraceae; genus Eubacterium_F. The sequence continues at coordinate 15,538 of JAFLTB010000060.1, read as the reverse complement.
CTGGAGATGGTTCGGTGGGCGCCGTCAGCAGTGAACAAACAGCCCTGGCGTATTGTTGTGGCTCAGAATGGGGCTCACTTTTATCTGAAGCACACCAAAGGCTTTAACAGTGAGGCTGTGGGCGATATGCAGAAGATTGATATGGGTATTGCTCTCTGCCATTTTGCTCTGGCCGCAGAGGAAATCGGCCTGAACCTGCAATTTTGCATCAGCGATCCAGGAATTGTGACGGAAGCAAATACGGAATATATTGCATCCTATCTGTTCTCGTAAATGCAAAAATATTATCTAAACATTACTATTTCATTAGAATAAAGCAGGAGCGTATAGAAAGCATGGAAACGCGGACCAGCTTGCCGAAACCATACTTAATGTTCGCGTTGCAATAGACAAAAGGAAATTTACATAAAGGAGATAACGAAATGCAATATGCAATAGAATTATATTATGACAGAGAAACAGAAAAGAAACTTTCTTATTTGGCGCAAAGAGTAGCGGATGAAAAATTAAGTACAAAGTTTTTAGAATGGAAAACAAGACCACACCTTACATTAGCTTGTTTTAACGATGTTGATGAGAAAAAATGCATGGACCAATTAAAAAAATTTGCACAAAATCATAATGTAGTTCCTGCATATATTGGTTCCATTGGAATGTTTAATGATACAAAAACAATTTTTGCATCACCGATTATGAATAGAAGTATGTACCAGTTACAGGCAGAACTGCATGAGTGTTTAAGCGATTATGATACAACTGGTTGGGAATGGTATTGTCCTGATCGCTGGGTGCCACATTGCACCTTAGCACTTACGGGAGAAGATGAAGATGGCATATTTTATAAAGCAAGTGATTTGATTTTACATGAATTCAAAAAAATGAGTGGAGAATTTGTGGCGATTGGATTAGTTAAGATTACATTCCCAGTCAAGGAAATTTGTACAATAGATTTATGCAGGTGATTACAGTTGTTAAACTGCTAAAGTTGAATTTATTGAGGTAAATGAAAATGGAAAGAATAATTATGCCCATGGAAGAAAAATATCTTCTTTCATCGTTGGAATTGGTTGAAGATGTTTTTGTAAAATGGGACAGTCCTGAAGAGGGTAAAGTTGTACGGCAACTGGTTGAAGAAATCAGGTCAAAAAAATACTATATCCCGGAGTTGGAACTGGTAATGGTCAATGAGGATGATGAGGTCATTGGATACGCAATGTTTTCACGTTTTCATATAGAAGGCAGATATGAGGATGAATTGCTGATACTGACACCTGTTGCAGTAAAAACAGAATTACAAAGACAACATATATCAAAAGATTTATTGGAATATGGATTTAAAAAAGCAAGGGAACTGAATTTTAAGGCAATACTTGTAGAGGGAAATCCACAAAATTACAATCCCCGTGGGTTTCAGGCAAGCTATAAATTCGGGATAGAGGCAGGACCCAATATAACGCTGCCACACCCTGACTGTTTGATGGTCAAGGAACTGGAAAAGGGTGCGCTGGGTAAAATGAGTGGGATTGTTGATTATTCATTTTATGAATCATTACATGAAGGGTAGGATAAATTCTCATTTTGGGGCGAATAAGTATGATGTATTACACGGATGACAAAATAATAATAATACGTGGTATGAAGCAGAGTGATGTGCAGATTATCACGGATGAAGAAATTGCCCAGGGCTGGGCCGCTGATGTGGAAAAATATAAAACCAGGCTTCAACACCAATCGAAGGGGAAATCAATATCGCCGGTTGCAGAGTATAATGGCAATATCGCCGGAATGGCATAGACAGCAAACGAATGGATATAGTGGAGAAGATAGCTTCGAAATATGCGGATATGGTTTATCTTGGAGTTGGCATGCATAGCGGATACGGAAGCGCTCAGAGAATGCTCAAATGAATTTATAATTTGAATATGGAGGAACATAATGATGAATTTTAGAATAATGACGATAGACGATTATGATGGAGTATACGATTTATGGATTAACACACCGGGAATGGGACTGAATACAACAGATGACAGCAGAGAAGGAGTTGCTAAATATTTAAGGCGTAACCCGACATCCAGTTTTGTTGCAGATGACAATGGAAAGATAGTAGGTGCCATTATGTCTGGACATGATGGGCGTAGGGGATATATTCATCATACAGCTGTTTTGCTCCAATATAGAAATCAGGGAATCGCCAAAAAACTTGTCGAACATGCAATGAGTGCTTTGGAAAAAGACGGCATAAACAAAGTTGCGTTGGTTGCTTTTGGCAAAAATGAAATTGGAAATGGATTTTGGGAAAATGTTGGCTTTTCTGCCAGAGATGATTTAGTATATCGGAATAAAAATATCCACGAACTCAAAAGAATTGACACATAACAAATTTCTGGTTTGCAGGGATATTAATATGGATGAGAAATTTTTATTTAGGGAGGTAAATATGGATAACTTTGCGGATGAAAGAGATTTTAAAATATTAGAAGAGGATAAACACACTTTTTTTGTGCTTCGTCGTATTATTGCTGGAGAGTGTAAGCTCCTGCTTACCGATCATGAAAGATTGATAATTTGTCATACGAACAATCCATTTCCAGTATGGATATGGACGCCGGATGACGTGTTGAAAGAGGAAAAGGAAAGAGCCTATGCGCTTGTCAAGGAAAATGGTTTGCTCACGGAGGGACATACTTTCAATATGAAGTATAATCTGGCGGATTATTTTATCGTAAGGGCATCGGAAGATGCAAAAACTCTATCCCTTTCAACCAATATGTTTGCTTATGACTGTCCGAATCCGATAGAACCGGATACACGGGCTGATGGTGAATTACATAGATGTGTGGCGGAGGATATCGACGAGGTGGTTGAATTTATGGATCTTTTTCATAAAGAAACCGGGATAGACCAAGAGAGTCTTGAAGCATATCGCCACAAGGGGGAAGGAGCCATAAGGTATGGAAGCCTCTTTCTTTGGGAAAATGCAGAAGGCAGGAATGTGTCCAGTTGTAATTTCCGGCCGAATGGTGATATGGCATCCGTCGGTCTGGTGTATACACGCAAAGAGTACCGAAGAAAGCACTACGCAGAAAATCTGGTTTATCAGGTTACTAAAATAGCAAAGGATGCAGGATTTGTTCCTATGCTCTATACGGATGCGGATTATGTTGCATCAAATGCCTGTTACGAAAAGATAGGATATATTCTTAGAGGTAAACTGTGTACACTGGGTTGAAACAGGGCATTTACGGGATGTATACTTGCGTAAATGAAAATGCGATTCTGTTTTATGAAAAAATCGGAATGACCCAGCCAAAAGATGTAATGGTTTATGATTATATAGAATGGACAGATTTCAAAGTCGAGTAAGAAAAAAGAAATTTGAAGAACTGTAAATTGAAAAGCGTGAGGAAGAAACTATGAATACATTAGAAACTATAACAGAGGCTTTCGTAAAAGAGAGCAGGGAAAATTATTTTGACAGTATCTTGTCTGACATAGAGGATGCTGAAGAGGATATTGTAACAGATTCTGTCTATATTATCTTAAATCTTTGCAGGGTGCTTGCCTATAAAAGAGAAAGACTTATTTTATCTAAGAAAGAGGGCGGGGAATGGGGATTAAAAAATTTGCCTGAGAAATACCATGCGTTGATATTACAGGCGCTGGGTGAATATACGGTGGATGAAGTGAAAGAATGGAACGAAACGGATACCAGGGAATATGCTTTGTATATGTTAGAAGAAATAAGAGACTTCAGGTAGAAATAGTAAGTATTCAAATGGCAGAACGATAGTTTCATTTCGTCTGAATGTCAGTGGATTTTTCTGTCAGGCTATGGTATTATGAAGTCAAAGCGTATGAGGGGAGGAAAGTTTTGGGAGTAGAAAATACACTGGCAAAGAGAAGTAAGGGCTTTTGAAGATGCTGGATGTACTTCTTTCGGAGCAGGTGAAGCCGGAGAAGAAAAAGGACATTTTACAAAGTGAGTTTAATATAGCCATGACGAAAACAATGGAGAGGGAGGCGATGGAAATGTGTAATCTTTCGCAGGGGATAGTGGACCGGGTTACCATTAGATATATTATGAATATGATGGAAGGCCTCAATTTATCTGAAAAGGAATGTATGAGGGTATTGAAGGTTCCGAAGGAACAGCAGGCTCTGTATCATATGATGCTACAGGAGAAGAAACCGGCAGTCAGCCAGGTATAGAGGAACTGTTTATGAATATGTTACGAAGAAAAACCGGCCGGGTTTTTGGCTCTGCTTTGGCAGTTATCCTGATGTTTTGCATGACGATACAGGCAGGGGCAGCTTCTGTTTCCCCAGCGGGTGCAACAGAGGAAACAGAAAGTGTGACAGCGGCTCCGGTTTATACGGAAAAACAATTGTATCAGATCATATCGGATAAGCTTCTGGCCAGGAAAAAACAATTTACGATTTCCTGCCGCCGAAATGCGGCGGTGGATTCCATTGTAAATCGCATTAACAGTATAAGTGATTCCGAGTTTTACAGTGTGTTTTTTGACGTGGCCCAGGCGGTGGACGACAAAAATACTACAGATGACAGCGACTATCTCTATGGCCTTATAAGAGGCGCTAACTGCTACTATGCAGAAGGCGGACTTCACTTTTATGGAATTCAATATTTTGAATCGAAAAAGCAGACAGAAGCGGTGAACCGCAAGGTAAAAACGGTGGCTGGGAAAATAAAGAAGAAGGGGAAAAACCGTGTCCAGCGGATTGCCTGCGCCTATCAGTATGTCATTTCCCATGTAAAATATGATACCAGGAAAAACTGTAATTATTCTGCCTATGACGGTTTTTATAAAAAGAAAACGGTGTGTAACGGCTATGCACTTATGATGTATAAGCTGCTGATGCAGATGAACATTCCCTGCCGGTTTGTCACCGGTTCAGTGAAAGAGGGAAAGAGGTGGTATCTGCATGCCTGGAATATCGTGGAGATAAAAGGGAAATGGTATAATCTGGACGCCTGCTTCGACGATGCCGATGATGGCAATGTATATAGTGATTATTTCCTGAAGACCGATAAGGTCTATAAAAAGGACCATAAAAAAGATACGTTTTATCAGACAAAGGCTTACCAAAAAGCATATCCTATGGCAAAGAAGAATTATAAGCTTTCCTGAAACCAACTAGATGGTTGCTTTTATGGTTTCAAATCAATAAGAAAAAATCACGACTCGACTCGAGCCGGTGATGCTTCGCATCAAATGCTCTCGCTGATTCGTGATTTTTTCTTGCATTTAACATAAAACCGACCATCTCATCGTTATCATGCAGGCAGCCCCCCTAAAATTCAGAAATTCAATATCTTCCCTGTCTACAATGTAAATCAAATTAATCTACCGTCATTTAACGATACAGTATTTATTTTGGGGGGAGAGGATAATCTGAAAACAGAGTTATAAATAAGAGAGACCATCCAATCAGTGAGAACCTTAACGCGAGACGCTATCGCGTTGTTGCGGGTTCGAATCGATTGGATGGTCTCTCTTATTTTCCAAAACTGTTTTTCAGATTCACCTCTCTGTAGTGAACCAGGTATAAGAATTCTTCCCGGTCTGAATGCGGAAGGTAATCGGGTCATAGCCCTTATTGACCAAAATAGCTTTGCCACAGGTTACTTTATTACCCGGTGACAGTATGGTGGTTCCCAGGTCATCAATTGGCTCAAAGAAGAAGCCCCAGTCCAGGTTTCTCATCTGTCTGGTGGAGTTGTCTCCATAGATGTTGTAATAGTAGTTAAATATATCTTTTGCGTTGACGGTCTGACTGCCGGAGAGATAGCAGATGCGGAATTTGAAATAGATGTATTCCTGATCTTTTTCCGGCACCAGATTTTCCGAGTTATTCTTTGCCAGTTCTGCCGCCTCATCTCCGGAGACAAAGCTGAGCAGTTTAATGGAAAAGCGTCCACGGTTTTTCCCTTCTTCATAGTAATCGAAGGTGGTGGTGGTATAAGCGGACTTTGGATTGGCTTTGGTGCCTTTACCGGAAGCCTTTTGCTTTACCGTGACCTTACAGCGCAGTTTTTTATTTTTTATCTTGGCAGTAATCGTGGCGGTTCCGGCGTTCTTAGCAGTGACCTTTCCCTTTTTGGAAACGGAGGCCACAGATTTTTTGCTGGAACTCCACTTTACGCTGGCAGAGGGATCCTTCACCTTCAGGATGTAGGAAGCCCCGGCGTTCAACGTAAGCTTGGTTTTATTTAATTTTGCGGTAACTGCTTTTGCCGGCAAGGCTGTGAGACAGAAACTGCACAGCATGGCAAAGACTAGAAGCAGTGACAGAGTTTTCTTCATGATTTCTTCCTCCTGAACTGTACTTTATCCTCATTTTACAATAAATGTATGGAAAATACAAGGCAGGAGCCAATTTTTTTTGTAGAAATCAAAAGGGATTTATGCTAAGATAGGAATAGATTTTTTGAGAAGCGGAAAGGAATGTGTTACGGATGTCAGTGATGAAACAGAGCCATATCAGAAATTTTTGTATCATTGCCCATATCGACCACGGGAAGTCCACCTTGGCCGACCGGATTATAGAGAAGACCGGCCTGCTTACCAGCCGTGAGATGCAGGCCCAGGTATTGGATAATATGGAGTTGGAAAGGGAGAGGGGAATTACTATCAAATCCCAGGCTGTCCGTCTTGTCTACCAGGCAGAGAATGGGGAGGAGTATATTTTCAATCTGATTGATACACCGGGCCATGTGGATTTCAATTACGAGGTTTCCCGGAGCCTGGCCGCCTGCGAGGGGGCGATTCTCATTGTGGATGCGGCCCAGGGAATTGAGGCACAGACGCTGGCCAACTGTTATCTTGCCATTGACCATGACCTGGAGATTATGCCGGTGATTAACAAAATTGATTTGCCCAGTGCAGAGCCGGAGCGGGTCAAAAATGAGATTGAGGACGTCATTGGCATAGAGGCAGAGGAAGCGCCGTTAATATCGGCCAAAATGGGGACAAACATCGAAGAGGTGCTAGAGCAGATTGTGACAAAGATTCCTGCACCGAAGGGGGAGGCCGAGGCACCGTTAAAAGCCCTGATTTTTGATTCCGTTTACGATTCCTACAAGGGAGTTATTATATTCTGTCGTCTCTTTGACGGCACGGTGAAAAAGGGCACCCGGATTCATATGATGGCCACCGGAATGGAGGAAGAGGTGGTGGAGGTAGGAACCTTTGGCGCCGGACAGTTTATTCCCTGTGAGGAACTCACCGCCGGTATGGTAGGATATATCACTGCCAGCCTGAAGAATGTAGAGGGCACCCGGGTGGGCGATACCGTCACGGATGCTGAAAATCCCTGCACCGAAGCACTGCCGGGCTATAAAAAGGTAATGCCTATGGTGTACTGCGGGCTCTATCCGGCAGACGGAGCCAGGTATCAGGATTTGCGGGATGCTCTGGAAAAACTGCAGCTCAATGATGCATCCCTTCATTTTGAGGCAGAGACCTCCATTGCCCTGGGATTTGGTTTCCGCTGTGGTTTTCTGGGACTGCTTCATCTGGAGGTTATCCAGGAGAGGTTAGAGAGGGAATACAATCTGGATTTGGTAACCACAGCGCCGGGAGTTGTTTATCACGTCTATAAGACCAATGGTGAGATGGTGGAGGTGACGAATCCTTCCAATCTGCCAGACCCTTCCGAGATTGAGCATATGGAGGAGCCGGTGGTGGAGGCGGAGATTATGGTTACCACAGAGTTTGTGGGAGCCATTATGAAGCTTTGCCAGGAGCGCCGGGGCGTTTATCTGGGCATGGAGTATATGGAGGAGACCAGAGCTCTTTTGAAATACACGCTGCCTTTGAATGAAATTATTTATGACTTTTTTGATTCGTTGAAATCCCGTTCCCGGGGCTATGCTTCCTTTGATTATGAAATGAAGGGGTATGAGCCGGCTGAACTTGTGAAAATGAATATTCTAATCAACAAAGAGGAAGTGGATGCACTGTCCTTTATTGTCCATGAGAGTTCTGCCTATGAGAGAGGCAGGAAGATGTGCCAGAAATTGAAAAAAGAAATTCCAAGGCATCTTTTTGAGATTCCGATTCAGGCGGCGATGGGGAATAAAATCATTGCCAGGGAAACGGTGAAGGCAGTGCGCAAGGATGTGCTGGCAAAATGCTACGGAGGCGATATTTCCCGTAAGAGAAAGTTGTTAGAGAAGCAGAAGGAAGGAAAGAAGCGCATGCGCCAGATTGGAAGTGTTGAGATTCCGCAGAAGGCCTTTATGAGCGTTTTGAAGTTGGATGATGAGGATTGAACCCTTGGAGAAAGGTGCAGCTGGTAAAAATATAGTCGGCAACAAGATAGGTCTCTATCTGCATATTCCCTTTTGCATTCAAAAATGCCGATACTGTGATTTTTTATCCTTTCCGGGGGAAAGGGAGGAACGTAAGGCCTATGTCCGGGCTCTTGTCCAGGAAATGAAGATGTGGCGGGAGAGGCTGTCCGGCTGTGAGGTAGATACGATTTTTCTTGGGGGAGGCACTCCTTCAGTACTGGAGCCGTCCGAGATGTCACAGGTTTTTGAGGGGATTGAGAAATATTTTACACTGACAGAGGAAATGGAATTTACCGTGGAATGCAATCCCGGCACAGTCTCGGAAGAAAAATTCCGGCTCTACCGGGAGGCAGGAGTAAACCGCCTCAGTTTTGGGATGCAGTCTGCCAGGGACAAGGAATTAAAGAAACTGGGCCGGATTCACAGCTTTTCAGAATTTGTGAACAGCTATAGGCAGGCCAGGGAGTTTGGCTTTTCCAATATCAACGTGGATATCATGTCCGCCATTCCCGGCCAGAGCGCAGCCAGTTATGAGGAGACCTTAGAGAAGGTTATCGCACTGTCGCCGGAGCATATTTCCTCCTACAGTCTGATAATCGAGGAGGGAACCCCCTTCTATGAGGAGTATGGGGAAAACCCGCCGGTGGATGAGGAGACCGACCGTGCTATGTATGAGCGAACCGGCGAGATGTTAGCCGGGGCGGGTTATGAGCGGTATGAAATTTCTAATTATGCCAGGGAGGGAAAGCAGTGCCGCCACAATCTGAAATACTGGCGGCGGGGAGAGTATCTGGGGCTGGGCCTGGGTGCCGCGTCCCTTTGGAGCCATTGCCGATTTTCCAATGAGAGGGATTTTTCCGGGTATTTACGGCAGACAGAAGCCGGGAAGCTGCCAGTGGCAGAGTGGGAGACTTTGACAAAGGCAGTGGAGAAATCCGAGTTTATGTACCTGGGACTTCGTTGTATGCAGGGAGTATCCAAGGCGGAATTTACCCGGTGCTTTGGCGAGGCGTTAGAGGACTGTTTCGGGGATGCCCTTCAAAAATGCCTGGCAAACGGACTGCTGGAGCAGAAGGGTGACTGGGTATGCCTGACAAAACGGGGCATTGATGTGAGCAACCGTGTTTTTGCAGAGTTTGTATAGAGTCGTCACAGAAAGGAGGCAGCTATGAACGAAATGCAGCAAAAGGTGGAAAACTGCTACAAACAGCTACGGGAGAAAACGGATTTTATTCCCCGGGTGGCACTGATTCTGGGAAGTGGTCTGGGGGCGCTGGCAGATGAGCTGGAAGCGGAGGCAGTGGTTCCCTATTCGGAAATAGAGGGATTTCCCGTGTCCACAGTGGCCGGCCATAAGGGGCGGTTTGTTTTTGGGAAGATAGGGAAGACGCCCGTGGTTATTATGCAGGGACGGGTACACTATTATGAGGGGTATGCCATGAGCGATGTGGTGCTTCCCACCCGTCTGATGCGCCGTATGGGGGCAGAGGTTTTATTTCTTACCAATGCCGCCGGAGGTGTGAGCCGGAAGGTATCGCCGGGGGATTTAATGCTTCTCACAGATCAGATTAGTACCTTTGTGCCTTCTCCCCTGATTGGGGAAAATGTGGAGGAGTGGGGAACGAGATTTCCGTCCATGGATACCATCTATGATAAAAAACTGCGGGAACTCATACAGGAGACGGCGAAGGAATGTCAGATACCGCTGCAGGAGGGGATTTACTTGCAGACCACCGGGCCCAATTATGAATCCCCGGCAGAGGTGCGTATGATTTCGTCACTGGGAGCCGATGCGGTGGGAATGAGTACCGCTGTGGAGGCGGTGGCTGCCGTCCATATGGGGATGAGGGTGTGCGGGATTTCCTGCATTACCAACATGGCCGGGGGAAGCAGTGAACAGCCGTTAAGCCATGAGGAGGTCAGCGCGATTGCCGACCGGACGGCGCCGCTGTTTCAGAAGTTAGTAACACAGGTAATTGAGAAAATGATATAACAGGAGGAAAGAGGATGAGAATTCGTTTTTATAACGCCAGAATTATAACCATGAAAGAGAATGACACTCTGCAAAAGGGTGAATTGCATGTAGAAAATGACCGGATTATTTATATAGGAGAAGGAAAGGAACCGGGGCAGGAAGGCTGGGACCGGGAGATTGACTGTGAGGGAAACCTGCTGCTGCCGGGATTCAAAAATGCCCACACCCATTCGGCCATGACCTTTCTGCGCTCCTATGCCGATGATTTACCTTTGCAGGAGTGGCTGTATCAGCAGGTATTTCCTATGGAGGCCAAGCTGACGAAAGAGGATCAGAAGGCGCTGGCAGAGCTGGGGATGTTAGAATATCTGACAAGCGGAATTACGGCGAATTTTGATATGTATTTAGACAATATGTGCCACGCCCAGGCCTCGAAAGATTTGGGGTTCCGCACGGTGCTTTGCGGCAGTATGAATGACTTTGGCGGAACAGTGGCAGAGACTGAGGAGGAATATTATAAAATCAATGAGGTTTCGCCTCTTGTGTCTTACAAGCTGGGCTTTCATGCGGAGTACACCACCAAAGGGGAGACCATTGAAGAACTGGCCAGACTGGCCGGAAAAATGAAGGAACCGGTGTATCTGCATCTGTCAGAGACCAAAAAAGAAGTGGAGGAGTGCTATGGCCGGTATCAGATGTCCCCGGTGAAGTATCTGGACTCTGTGGGAATATTTGAATACGGGGGCGGCGGCTTCCACGGAGTATGGATGAATGAGGAGGATATGGATATATGCGCAAGAAAAAAAGTGTCCATTGTCTCCAATCCGGCCTCCAATGCAAAGTTAGCCAGTGGTATCGCCGATTTGTGCGCCCTGACAGCGAAGGGAATCAATGTGGCCCTGGGCACAGATGGCCCGGCCAGCAACAATGCACTGGACATGTTCCGGGAGATGTATCTGGCTTCGGTGCTTCCCAAGTTGTCCAATATGGATGCGGCGGCCATGGATGCAGCCGGAGTATTGAAAATGGCTACAGTAGGTGGAGCCATTGCCATGGGACTGACAGACTGCGATGTATTAGCAGAGGGAAAGAAAGCAGATATTATTATGTTGGATATGCACCGGCCGAATATGCAGCCGGAGAATAACATTATAAAAAATATAGTCTACAGCGGTAGTAAAGAAAATGTAAAAATGACAATGATAGATGGTAAGATTTTATATGAAAATGGTGAGTTTTTTGTAGGACGGGAGCCGGAGGAGATTTATCAGAAGGCCAATGCCATCATAAACCGGATGCGCTGACATCAGTTTTCCAATTGTTCTGCCAGCGCTTCCCACTGCTCCATAGCTTCGTTCAGGGCCGTTTCCTTTTCCTCCCTGGCCTTTCCCAGTTCTGTGAGCTTGGCGGCGTTGGTACTGTATTCCGGAAGGGCGAGTTCCTCGTCCAGAGCGGCAATTTCTTTTTCAAGATTCTCAATGTCTTTTTCTATTTTAGCGTACTGATTTTCCAGGCGGCGTTGTTTCGCCTGGATTTGTTTTTGCTCTTTCCAGTCCAGTTTGGCGGCGGATTCTGTCTTCACTGCCGCCGTTTCTGCGCCTTTGGAGAGATGAATGGCTTCCACGGTTTCTTTCTTTTCCAGATAGTAGGAATAATCTCCGTCATAGGACAGCAGTTTATGGCCGGTGAGGTCGAGAATCCGGGTGGCGGTGCGGTTGATGAAATAGCGGTCGTGGGAGACGTACAGCACCGTTCCGGTATAGTTAATCAGGGCATTTTCCAGAATCTCTTTGGAGGTAATGTCCAGATGGTTGGTGGGCTCATCCAGCAAAAGGAAATTGGCTTTGGAAAGCATGAGCTTTGCTAAAGAGACCCGTCCCTTTTCTCCACCGCTTAACAGATGTACCGGCTTAAAGACATCCTCTCCGGTAAAGAGAAAGGCCGCCAGTACATTGCGGATGGCTGTGTTGTCCAAATCCGGGTAATCGTCCTGGATTTCTTCAAAAATTGTCTTTTCTTCGTGAAGGACACTGTGTTCCTGGTCGTAGTAGCCGATTTCCACATTGGCGCCGGTAATCGCTGTGCCGGTGTCTACCGGCTCCATACCGTTTATCATTTTCAGCAGAGTGGTTTTGCCGGTGCCGTTTTGTCCAAGAATGGCCACCCGTTCACCCCGCTTGATTTCAAAGGAAATATCAGAAAAAAGATGGTTGTCTCCAAAACTTTTCCCAAAGTTTTCCACCTGAAGCACATCCCTGCCGCTGGTCTGGGAGGGCGTGAGAGTAAAGTGAATGGATTTTTCATATTCCATCGGTTTTTCCAGCCGTTCTATTTTATTTAACATCTTTTCCCGGCTCTCGGCGCGCCGGATGGATTTTTCCCGGTTAAAGGATCTCAGTTTTTCAATGACTGCCTCCTGGTGGCGGATTTCCTGCTGCTGGTTATAGTACCGGTGAATCAGTACCTCCCGAAGAGCCGCCTTTTTCTCGGCGTAACTGCTGTAATTGCCGGGGAAGGTGGTGACATTGCCCCGCTCGATTTCTACTACCTTGTGGGCAATGCGGTCCAGAAAATAGCGGTCATGGGAGACCACCAGAACACTGCCCCGGTAATTTATGAGATAGCTCTCCAGCCAGCGGATGGAGGAGACGTCCAGATGGTTGGTGGGCTCGTCCAGAATCAGCAGTTCCGGCTCGGTGAGAAGGAGCTTGCCAAGGGCCACCCGGGTTTTCTGACCGCCGGATAACTCGTTGATGCACTGGTGCATGGCTTCACCTCCAAAGCCCAGGCCATTGATAACCCCCAATACCTTGCTTTTATAGGAGTAGCCTTCCCCGGATTCAAAGGCGGTCTGTAACCGGTGATAGCGGGACAGCAGAGCCTCCAGTTCCTCTCCCTCGGCCTGGGACATAGCCTGTTCCAGTTCCCGGATTTGCTTATCCATTTCAATGACATCGGACTTTACAGCCAGCAGTTCTTCGTAGATGCTGTTGTCGGAGTGATAGCCCTGCTGCTGGGGCAGATAGCCAAAAACAGTCTGGTTTCCCCGGATGACCTCTCCGGCGTCTGCTTCCAATTCTCCCACGAGAATGCGGAGAAGGGTGGTTTTTCCGGCGCCGTTTACTCCCACTAAGGCCACCCGTTCCTGTTCGTTTATATGAAAGGTGGCATCCTTTAGGATAACCTCCTCTGAAAATTCCTTGTGAATATGGTTACAGGCTAAAATCATAGTTTCCCTCATTTCTGTGTCAGCGCCATCCTGCGGCGTTGGTTGTCCAGCGATATTTTACCACAGGTTTCCATTTTTTTGCAACATTTTCACCAGGCAATTCGTTCTATTTCGGTTTCCACGGATTGACAATAATTTAACATTTCAGTATAATAAAGTATAGAAGGAATCTGTAAAAAATGCAGAGGAAACCTGTACTTAATTTCTATTCGCATTGGAGGAGTTTACCAGTGGCAGAGAAAAAAATATCTTCGGCAGTTGTCAAACGTCTGCCGCGCTATTATAGATATCTGAGCGAACTGTTGGAGAATGGCATTGACCGCATTTCCTCCCAGGAACTGAGCCGGAGAATGCAGGTAACGGCTTCGCAGATACGGCAGGACTTTAATAATTTTGGTGGTTTTGGGCAGCAGGGGTATGGCTATAACGTAGAGATTTTACGGAGAGAGATTGGTAAAATTCTCGGTCTGGACCAGACCTACAATGTGATTATTCTGGGGGCAGGGAATCTGGGCCAGGCGCTGGCAAATTACAGTGGCTTTTCCAAACGGGGTTTTGTGGTATCCGGAATTTTTGACGTGGCTCCCGATAAAATTGGAAAGAAAATTGGCGGTATTGAGGTTTTAGACCGGTCGGTTTTGCGAAAATTTGCAGCGGAAAACACGGTGGATATTGCCGCTTTGACACTGCCGAAGGCAGCGGCGCCAGAGGTGGCGGGGGAACTGGCCGGATTAGGCGTGCATGCCTTCTGGAATTTTGCGGCTACGGATTTGAACCTGCCCGCCGATGTGGTAGTGGAAAATGTCCATCTGGCAGAGAGTCTGATGCGTCTGTCCTACAATATTGTCAATCGTCTGCCTCATGAATAAAGGAAGAAGGGGTGTCTATGAAAAGACAGCAAAAGGATTTTGTAACGGAAATAAGAAAAGCACTGAGGGGCAAGCAGGTGCCGGTGCTGGTGTTAGATAACCGGTGGCACAAACTGTTTCCGCCGGGTGCTAAGCCGGAGGATGTGGCAGAGCTGGAGGATCAGGTAAACGCACTATTGAGACGGCAGGGAAAGTTAGTCAATGAATTAAAGGATTTGAAAAAGACCAAGAAAAAGCTCATGGATGGTATTGTGGCCGGCATGGGAGGCAATTCCGAACGGGCGGATAAAAAGAAGGAGAACCAGCAGCGGCTTTTGCTGGAAATAAAAGAGCGGATTCAGGAGGAATCCGATGAACTTGTGGAACTGCCAAGACAGATTAAGGAGGCCAATGAGGAACTTTTAATGGCAGGAACCAGATATTGTTTTGAACGGCTGGAAACCGGTGACAGGGAATTGAAGGTACTGACCGATGAAATCAATGAAATGCGTGAGATATTAAAAGAAAAGGTGGGGGATAAGGCGGATCTGGAGGACAGCATGGAGAGCGCCTATTCTCTGATGCACGGGCTTTTTGGCCACGATGTAATGAACCTCTTTGACCGTGGGCTTCATGAGACGCCGGGAGGCAAAAAATGATTGTTGGCATTGGAGTAGACAGTATCGAAATACGGCGGGTAGTCCGGGCCTGTGAGAAGGAGCATTTTCTTAAACGGGTTTTTACGCCGAAGGAAGTAGAGCAGTTTGACAGGAAGAAACGCCGGGCGGCCTCCAATTTTGCCGGAAAGGAAGCGGTTGTAAAGGTATTCGGCACCGGCTTTGCAGGAATTTCTGCCAATGAGATTGAGATTTTACGGGACGAAGCCGGAGCACCCTATGTGGTACTCCATGGTCAGGCCAGAGAAGAGGCGGAAAAACGGCAGATTGACAGACTGTTTATTTCCATTACGAATACTAAAGAGACGGCTACCGCTTTTGTAGTAGCAGAACAAGCGTGATATTTTGGAATGGAGGTTACCATGCGATATATCTATACCAGCCAGGAGGCAAAAAACATAGACACCCATGCCATTCATACTGTGGGCTTTCCCAGCCTTGTTTTAATGGAAAAAGCAGCTATGACCGTAGCTGCTGTTCTTATGGAGA
>JAFLTB010000006.1 GCA_022510605.1 Lachnospiraceae bacterium | reverse complement strand
GTCCCACATCGGTTCCGATATACAAGTCCTCCTGATAAATACAGGTGGTGTTTACGACTACAGGATCCAAACCGGAAATACGTGTGATATCTACAAAAGGGGATTTCACGACCTTCATAACACCCTGTCTGGAGGATGTACACCATAGATTCCCTTCACGGTCTTCCATGATGGAGGTGATGGAGCTATTCATCGGGGAACCTTTCAGTTCAACATATTCTCCGTTTTTATCCAAGTATCCCAGTCCATTATTTGCACATATCCACATTTTATTGTCGGAAGAGAAATAGATATCATTAATATATTCCTGTGGAGCAACGGAAAAACTTTTTCTGTCACGCATGCCATTCATTATATTTCCGTATACGATTTCGGAGTTTCCCGTGCCAATATAAACCTTGCCTTTTTCCTTCGTATCCGGTGTAATACATACTACATTGTTGATTCCCGTTTCTTCTCCACTATAAAAGGAAGTCAATTCTAAATTTTCCATTGCAAAAAAACAGCCGTCTATGGTACAGCCGTATATGATCCCGTTCCCATCTGTTTTCAGGCGGCGGACATATTTTTCTTTTATTCTGGAATCGTTTATCATATGTAATTTATCATCACCATCAATATATGCCATTCCCTCTGTTGTCGCAATAATGATATTACCTGCCACATCTTCGCAAATGGCACGGACAGACAATGACGTTAAGCCATCACTTCTTCCCCAAAATTGAAATTTCGCATATTGACGCATCGCAAGGCCGCTATCATTTGTTCCGACCCACAAACGGTTTTTGGAATCCACATACAGACAATTGACACTGGCAATACCTGTGTTCGGATCAAAGTGATGGAACTCGATTCCGTCATAACGCGTCAAACCGCTGTACCCTCCGATCCAGATGAATCCGATGCCCATCTGGGCAACCGCGTTTGCTTCGGATGTGGAAAGCCCGTTGCTGTTATCATAGAGATATGTAAAATAGCCCCACTCCTTATTTACTTCCTTTGCAGAAACAGTATGGCCGGGAATTAACAGACCAAACAATACGAATACCATGAAACATAGATATTTGATTTTGCCAAAACTTTTCTTATTATCCATAATTTCTCCTAAAAATTTTCTATTTAATATTATTTCGTACATTACACGAATACAGGTCACAAAATACTCCACCGCATTCCCCGGAAAATATTCCTTGAACTCACCATACAGCTGGGCTGGAATGGGGTTAGGATGGGCACGCCCCATAATTACCGAGTTTAAACTTATACATTGATACGTGGAACAAGCAGCGGTTGCGCCTCTCCAACCTCGGCCTCTATTCCTTCCTGCCTCAATTCCTCCACAAACGCCTTGACATATACATCGTCAGAAAAGCTCTGCATAAAGGAATAATTAAGGCAGCCGTTCAATACCCCTATCTCTATGACAAGGTTCGTATAAGCGGGATTGACATAAGCAGAGATGGATTCCATATAATCGGACAAAACGCCGTAATCGATTTTCCCCACATAACTGATGACTCCTGTGACGTATCTGCCGCTGTTGGTGTAGGTTTGATTGCAGGCATTTTTTACAGCATCGAGGTTGTCCATGGCATACAGACCGTCAATTTGCTTTTTTTTGGCATGGATACTGGCGAGGGAATTTGCGGGGTCGGTTTGAAACTTTAGCATGTCCCGGCTGATTGTACCCAGCTTTTCCATATCCCAGTCCCCTACCTTTTCGGGATACTCAAGCAGTATATTCCCCACTAAGCTGTGATGTGCCTTGGGGGTGCCTAAAACAGGACGCAGATTCCTGATAAGATTGATACGCACAGGCTTATCCACGTTGCCGTGCAAATGTAATATGGCTTTGGCAAGAAATGCCGCACTCACAGTCGCCACAGTTCCGTTGTGGCTGCGGCTGTATTTAACAAATGTGTCCTCATTGACTTTTAACTCGTAAAGTGTATGCTTCCTTTCGGTAATCCTGCCCCCCTCCTCGACAGAGAAAGAAGGAGCGGGCCTGCGCGCACCGCCCACAGGCTTTTCTGTGAGTGGCGGCAAATGGAGAAAAGGGTCTATCACCTCTTCCTCAGTCATGGGCGTATCCAATGTACGGATATTGTCAGAGGGAATCTCTTTACCGTATTTTTCGGTTATGTAATAATATAAAACCGTTTTCGTAAATTCACAGGCTGCTATTCCATCTAAAAATGAATGAGACGAATCCAAATAGATGTTATTATCGTGATAAAGCAGCGCAAGTATATGGTTATTTGTATCCTCGGAAAACATCACATATGGCTCCGTCCTGTTGGCAACCACTATGGGACGGTCGTTGGGAACTACCGTATGGAGTACCTCATTTTCATTTTTCACAAGCTTTATGGCAAGATACGGGTAACGCTTTATGGCAGTATTCACCGCCTTGCTCAAAGCCTCTCCGTCAACAGCGTCTTTCATCCTGTACACATATCTGAAGGCGTGCTGAAAATTTTCATCGGAGCCGTACAGTCCGATCATAGCAGATGGGTTGTTTTTCATTTTTTCTTTCTATCTCTCTTTCTATCTCATCGTATGCATGTCATACAGACAATAGCGATTGTATACGTTACTGAATCACTCATGATACGTTTCCCCCCTATTTTACGATAATGGTTACTACTTTTTTCGCTTTCTTATAATTCGTAGATGCCTTCGCTGTTACAGTTACTTTATAAGTTCCTTTTTTCGCTCCTTTTTTCATCGTGACAACACCTTTTTTGCTGACACGGATATACTTAGAAGAGCCTTTTGTCACCTTATAGGTCATGGAAGTTTTATTTTTAGATGGCTTAATCTTAAATGCAGCTTTCTTCTTCTTCAGTTTTTTTGCTTTATACTTCTTCTTTGACACCTTCAATTTTAGTGTCTGAGAAGCTTTTTTAATTGTAAAGGTTACTGCTTTCGAACCTGTGTAGCCTGAATTATCCTTTGCCGTTACAGTCACAGCAGCTGTGCCCGCGTTTGTATTGTTTTTATAACTTACCGTATAATCTTTATCCTTCGTTAAGGTTTTTCCTGCTGCTGTCACTGTCACATCCGGAGTCTTCGGGCTGCCGTTATAAGTATAGTTGGTTTTAGCCAATGTGACTTCCGCAGTGGAAAGGTTGGTTGTCTGTGGCTCTTTTGTTGTCTGGGGCGGAAAACCATCATACGGGTCGGAATAGGTCTTAATGGCAAAATTATCCAGAGTGGTCATATTGCCAGTTGCTGCTAAATATTTCTGAGAAAAATCTTTCCAATCCACCCAATCGTATCCACCTGACTCATCCTCGCTCCCCAAAAAGCTTTCGCCCTTATGAATCACTCCCACTGAATAGTACGAATAGGGCTTTGTTTCTTCGGGAAGACGTTCCCAAGATGTTTTGGAGGTTCCGCTGGCTGCCCCATACAGATATCTGCCATCCGATTCCTGTGTCACAACAACTGAATATGGTTCTCCCATACGAAAATGCTGCTCTGTTTTTAAGTTTTCACGGTGGTATCCGGCATATTCATATGTTTTCTCTATTGTTTCCAGAAGCGTACCGTCCGTCGGCGATGTATAATTGTCGTTGAGTTTGTAAATCTCATACGTGATCTTAGCGCCTGCTTTGGATGTTGTAGCGGCAACACAGCGCAAAGTCATATCCCCGTCTTCCGCATGGAATACATTTGCCTCGCTCACTTTTTTATCTGACGCATGGATATCAAGCCCCTCCGCCGGCATGTAATCATATTGATTGGCATACAATTCATCATACCCGGACCCTTCTGTAAAGAAATTGAAGGTCTCCGGTACAACGATGGAGCGGTCGTAATAAGAAAGGTAAAAATATCCCTCACCATCAATTCCCCATGGATACCAATGCGGAAACTTATTCGATACTGACCCCCAACTGTTTTTCACGATCCAGGCTCCCGGTCCTTCCGGTTGATGCCCCTCCAGGAAATTCGAAACAGCATAATCATCGTCCCAGCCAACAATCGTCACGGAATGACCTGCTTCATCATTCACATCATATGTAAAATGCGCCCATGTATCCGGATTCAAATGGGCTCCCTCATCGAGCTCCTGTCCCGGCCTGGACTGATCGGAAGAAAAACCAATGGATACCGCACGCCCCTCCATCAGTTCTTTCTTAATGGCTTTTGTCCCTTCCTCATTATATTGATAGACAATCTCACCATCTTCGTTCATTGTACGATCAGCCGGAGACGGCAGGAGAGAGCTTTCTTCCAGTTCGTAACCACCTCCACCTATACCAAAACGTTCGGACTCATCCACAGACCAGTCAGCATCCGCTTTGTACATAAGTGGTAAATCAAATGGATCACCATTTTGATCTGTGACCTTTACCGTATAAATATGATTTTCAGGATCTTTTGGCTGATAAGGGATATCCCTTTCGGAGCGGGGACCCATGCCGGATGCGAATGCGATCGTCCCATAATACGTCGCACCGCCGGCATTTAATCCCTCACAAGTCTCCGAACCCGGGTAGATACCTTCGCCACCCTGTCCGGTACTGCTGTCCTCCGGCAAGGCATGGGCACTAAACCATGCAAGATGCAATTCCGATAAGTCAAGATCATTTGTTTCCTTATCATACTTCATCTTTTTTTCCGATAAGATACTGGTTTCTGCCGCAGCGATTGTAGCAAACCCCCAGCAAGTCCCAAATGGATTTTGCCATTTTACGGGAGTTACATAACCTTCATCACGCAGGTCATATTTCGCAGGCAGATTTACCTCTGTCTCTGACGCTGCCGATATCCTGCGGAGCGTTTTCGTTTGCTTTGATTCGGAATCCGGATTAAAATAGGAAGTGTCCCACAAAAGTGACCGGTCTCCGGTTTTCTCCGCTAATTCTGCCCGTTCCTTCCCGTCCTGAATGGCATCGGCCAAAACACGATCCATAGCAGAATCCTTCGGTTCTGTCGCTGCCGCCACAGGTATCGATATCTGCACCGATGTAAGTACCAGAACAACCGACATAATGGCAGGCATAATCCGCCGTACCAAAGTCCTTTTCATCTTCTTCATTGCTTTCCTCCATATCATTTTAATGCAAATTATTAAAAAACCCCATATAAATATATTTTATCCGGAACTTCTTTTCTCTCCGTTATCCCTTATTATAAACATACATTATTGCAAAAGCAACTATTAATTAAAAGGGACGAACTTTTATTTAATGCCGGACATGCCGTCATCAAGTAAGAAAGAATTTTCTATGCTTCTTTCGGCATCCTTGGAGCATCCCCAAAAAAAGCACAGAACAAATGTTCATTTGTTCTGTGCTTTTTTCTCAAATAGTTCATGTTAACGGGAGCAATTTCCTTTGAGGAAATCACTCCATCACAAGGGCATTCCCGGCATTTATTATCCTACTACATACCCTTTTAACTCTTCCAAAATCTCCTCTGACTCGCTCTTCTCTGCATGAATCTTTAAAACTAACGGTTTTGACAAATCCATAGTGAAAATTCCCAAAATTGATTTTGCATCAATCATATACCTTCCACTGACCAGATCAAGATCTCTGTTGCATTTCGTAGTAATAGATACAAAACCTTTTACCTTTTCAATCGTTTCCAAAGATACATTCACTTCTCTCATCGCTTCTCACCATTTCCTTTCCTGAATATAAATTCCATACATCATTTTCCGCCTCTTTCTGATTGTGATAATGGAAGAGGCTGGTTTGGAAGAGTCAGACAATGAAAAAGGATAATTGTTTTCCGTCCAAAAGTCAATAGGTTTTTGTAACTTTTTCTGAAAAAATAATTTGCCATTCATCTTTGTTGTGATATTTTAATTTTTAGTTTTTATTATTTATTTTATCTTTATTCTATAGAAGAAAATATATATTAGGATTTTATATTCAGTTTCTCTAATCGTACTTTATTAAATGGCCTATTGCCCTTCTTTCTCACCAAAGCATTTTGGCAGATTTGCATCCTTATTTTCATATCTTTCATAAAGCTGTCTTATAAGTACGATAGGAGAAGAATGCCTCTTGACTCTGACTGCCCGGATTTCTTATTCCTGTCAGTTCAAAAGCAATTGTGTCGTTTGCGGCATCATACTCTGTAACTACCGGACGGCTGCCAATGCGCAGGTCGTCAAATCCGGTATCGCTTATCGTTCCCTTAGGCACATCTGCTCCCAGATTATCAATAACGGCATGTAAGCCCCAGCCAATAACTACAGAATTCGCATTTGCATAAACAACACTGCCACAGTGGCTGGCACTATGGTATTTATCTGTTTTTCCGTTCAAATCTGCACCAACAATGACATCGGAAACCGTTGCCGTTTTAGTTTCATTATCAATAACAGCCTTAAAGGTTCTGGTTCGAGTAGGTAAATCAAGGTTCATTAAAAACGGAGCTTCGCCCGTCTGGTTGTCAAAGACACTGATTTCCGGATTTCCGCTGATTGTGCCATCGGCCTGTCTGTTGGTATAACGTGCATAGTGCTGGGCATAAGTGAGGGCTTTAAACTCATTGCCTTTTTCATCTGTACGTGTAGTTGCATATTCATCATATCCGCCTAAAGTACTGGCTTTACCTCCGAGAATCCACTCAACAGCACCGGATGCAAAGTCAAACTGATATACTGCGCACTGGTCACGCATGGAGACAAGCAGTTTATCCACTTCACCGTCAGCCTTCAGCGTGTAATCCAAACTGTTCAAATGTACGTAATCCATCCATCCTTCAGACAGCGCAAATATCGTCTTGTCGTTCAGGGTTATTTCCTTACCCTGATCCGTACTGTTTTCATAATCAATTTTCTCAACTGCCGATTCATAGAGCAGCGGATAATCAGTTGTACTGATCTCTTTTAATACTGCTCCATCTTTTACTTCCTGCATTATACCTGCCCACACATAAGCAGTGTTCCCGCCATCAATACCGGTAACATTCTCCGGCAGATTAGATACCAGTTCCGGTGTACAACTATAAAGCAGATAATGTTTGTTGCCAAGCACAACAAACTCATGCTCATCCAGGTATCCTTCACCGTGTGTATGGTTTGCGTCCCCATTTGGACGCAGCGTTACATAATCAATCTCATTATAGTTCTCATCCATGACTATATACATACCACTTGAGTATCCACCGCCAACATTGCGATAATCTGGATGAAGTTCTACAAAAAATGTGTAGCAGCCGCCGTCTGCTGTAATCTGTTTTCCAAAGTTCTCCGATATATGTTCGCCAACACTGCCCATATTACGATAATACACTAATTCACCTTCTGTATTGACGCGAAGCAGAAATCTGTCCAGGGCAAAATCATAAATACCCGCATTTTCAGCAGCAACGCCTTCGCCTGTAATTTCCATACCCGGCATCAACTCATGAAGAGTATGAATCTTGTAGGCTGCACCGTCATTCATTTTCACTGTAATCACTTCATCTGTCGGCTTCCCTGCCTTAATAACTGCCGGAATAACTGCTACTGTGCCATCATCTTTTACTTCCAGTTCACCGGATGCACTGCTGTTTGCACTGTCAATCGCAGAACCTTCCGCCGCAGAAAATACCAGTTCATTTCCCGCAACCATTGCGTTGAGATAATAATCCGTTGTATTGGATTTATCTATGGAAGCCGCCAACTGTACACCTGTTGCACCGTTAATATCAGCGACGGAAAGCGGGATATCCACTGCATCGGGAACCAGTTTTACTGCTTCCCTCTCTGCTGCAATCTGCTCCGCAAAGTCAAAGTTGACATTGGCATAAGAAATCTCTGCCACACTTTCCACGGGTTCTTGTGCCTCTGACGAGGAAGAATCCTGTGGGTTGCTGCTTCCACATCCCACGCCCGCTATTGTCATGGTCAATGCTGCTGTTAATACCATCGTTCTCCGTAATATCTTTTTCATTTTGAATCCTCCTATGAATTTTATCATATATAAATTATAAATAGACAAAAGTTCTTCTTTTGTCTTAATTCCATAGCATTGTGGAATTCCTGTATCTTTCAAATCTCTGCCACAACACTTATATGGGGATGTAAACCCATACCCAACACTATATTTACTGAAGATATCATATATTCTTGCTGTATGCAATACTGCATTTCATACCTCCTGTCCCAGCCACACTATGCCCGTTACAAACTCCCTAATGCCTTTATCAACTGCGCATTCTCTTCCCTTGTACGAATGGCTATTCTGATAAACTGCCTGTCTCCTTTGAGTTTTTCTGACAAGTCTTTTATCAGAATATTATATTCTGAAAGAAGCTTTGTGGCTATCTCCTTGGCTGTATAGCGGCCTGACAGTTCACACATGACATAATTTGCCTGACTTGGTATCACACGTATCCAGGATATTTTTTCAAGTTCCTGGATAAATAGATTACGGGTATCCTTAAAAAGTTCCAGTGCTTCACTGTAATCCTTCTTATATTTTTCCTCAATTTGCATATAAAACTCCGCAAAGGAATTGATATTCCAAATGGAAATGTCACTTTTCACCTGCCTGATAAGCTTCGTATCACCGGATGCCAGAACGCCTAACCTCAATCCCGGAACACCATAGGATTTGGAAATACTTTTTACCACAAGCAGATTGTCATATTGTGACAAAATGTTTTCCTGTATCAGGGAGCTGTCCTTTTCTACTGCAAAATCAACAAAACTCTCATCCAGTAAAAACTTAATATCTTTTTCCTGGCACCACGCAGCCAGACGCAGAATCTCTTTCTTTTCAATATAATTCCCTGTGGGATTGTCAGGATTTATCAGGACCAGCATCGTAATATCTTTGTTTCCAAAATATGAAATCAAATCCTCTGCATTATATGAAAAATCGTCATTTGCCGGCTCAAACACGACATCCGAAGAATCTCTGCGTCTATTGGGATATTCCTCAAAGGTAGGCCGTATAAATCCTATATTACCCGCCTGATTTTCCATGATTGATTTAATCAGTTCTGCCGCACCATTTCCAACTACGATTTGCTCCTCTCTGACAGAAAAATTTTTCGCTGCCAACAGCGCATTTACCCTTGCACCAGAAGGATAATTCATAATTAATTTATCTGCATTCGCCTTAATCTCACTGAGCATCCTCCGGGGCGGGAAATACGGATTTACCAGATAGCAGAAGTCCAGCAATTTCGGATATCTCCAATATCCCCCATAACGGCTTTGCAGTTTATCCAACCTGTCATTCGATTCCGTAAATATGGAAGCGGCAATATCCAAATCCTGTATATCATCGATTTCATACCACTTTTTCCCCTCAATCCGCTTGGCACGAATCCAACTGTTATCTAATAACGTAAGCACACGCAAAACCTGTTCATAGTATTCATTATTTCCCAGCGCCTTCAAATAGGATTCGAGGAAAGGTACATATTGATTCTGGGAAAATTTCTTGCTGAATTTATAAATATTAACGGTTTTATAATACTGTGGAATATCTTCAAAAACAAACTTATTTCCCGGGATGAAGGCAGTAATTTCATCCGCATCAGATAACTTGACCACGGTTCCGTTCATCCAGCTCTCATACTTATCCACCAGTGCCAGCGTATCCCTTGGATCTTCCAGAAGCAGGCGCAGAACATCATCCTCAAAAATCAAATCTGACTCAAAGAGAAGCGTATCCTTCTCTAACAGATACTCCTTCGCTAATGCCAGAGAATAAATATTATTTGTCCTGTCATAAATATCGTTATTTACAAACACAATCGGCGTGCGTATTCCCAGGGAATCAATGAAACTCTTCAAATACTCTCCTTTGTATCCCACAACAATAACAATACGCTCCAAATCCAGTTTCTCTAACTGTCCTAACATTCTTTCAATCAGCGTTACACCATTCACCCGGACCATACATTTCGTTTTGTCTGATGTTAAATCCTTTAATCTTTTTCCCATCCCCGCCGCTAAAATCAGTGCCTGCATAAAGTCCTCTCCTCTTATCTATTTATTGTACTTTATTAAATGTCCTATTTTTTGTTTTACAAGAGCCAGATATTGTTTCTGTTTCTCCTCATCCGATATCCTCTCGCTCTTCTCATTGACCATCCACATATCAAACTCGTCCAAATTAATAAGAAATTGCTCCTCCACTCTGTTTTTGGTTTCCAGATAACAATGTGTATCTTTGGCATGGAAAGCAATCCGGTAAGGGTCTCCCACAAAAATACTCTGGGAAATGGCATATTCCCTTTCCTTCGTCCCTCCCAAACATTTTGGCAGATTTGCATCCTTATTTTCATACGAATAAGGTACTCCCGCCAGCTTGGCAATCATCCCGGCATAATCTGTGGTTTCGATGATCTCATCAATCTCACCCTTCATGCCGCTGCCCCGGAGCAGCAATGGCACGCGCGTTCTCTGATCTGAGATAAAGGGCTGATCATCCTCGACTATAAATGCTGTTCCATGGTCGGAAAAAAATGAGACAATAATCTCTTCATCTTTATAATTTTCCTCAATATATCCATAAAGCAATGAGAGATAAAAATCAATTTTTCTTAATTCATTACAATATATAACTTCCCTGT
Source organism: Lachnospiraceae bacterium (assembly GCA_022510605.1). Lineage (GTDB taxonomy): Bacteria > Bacillota > Clostridia > Lachnospirales > Lachnospiraceae > Eubacterium_F. The sequence continues at coordinate 53,904 of JAFLTB010000006.1, read as the reverse complement.
TTTCACTATGGGACTGTTTGACAGTAGTCTGAATCTCATTATCAATATATCGTGTCTCCAAAGGAGAATTTGCCTGCACTTCCAATGACCTCATAAAGCCGCCGGCAACATTATGTAAATCTACAACGTCAAGCCAGAGGAATTGATTCGTATCTCTAAATGTGCGCAGGTGCTCCAGTGCGTCCATGACAATTTCCTTCACTGTAAGTCCTTCCGCATCTGCCTGATATACAAATCTGTCAAATCCTCTTATATATCCCTGGGCAGGGGTGACACTGTCATTGCCGCCTATTTTGGCTGTAACGTAACCGGCCTGCCTGAACAATTCAGGAAATGTCAACTCATCTCCCATAAAATTATACCGATAACTTTCTTTTAAATTCATGTGCGTAGAGGGATGCTTCCCGGTCCAGTATGTTGCGATTGTCGGTAAGGTCCATTCTGAGCAGGAATAGTAATTTTTAAAATTGGCCCCATTCTTAAAAAATTTTGCCGTATAAGGCATCAATGTTTCCAGTCCATATTTTGCAATAACCCGGTAATTAAAACTGTCAAAAAACATATTCAGAATCAGCTTCTTTTTACTATCATCCGCAGAATGCAGGGGAATCGGTCTGCCCCAGACCGCATTCTTATAGGTGGTAAATGTTTGTTTCCCCGTTGTTGGGATATAACTGTATTTGCAGCAGGCATTTTCGTAATACCAATTATTTGCTGAATTTGAAGTATCTGCCAGACAATTCTTTTCTGTTTCATTCAAATCCCAGTTCAGAGCTACCGGTACCAGCATATCCTTCTCTGCTGTATATTCTGTCCCCACATGGGCAATTGGAAAAAATTCACACTTTGCCCGAAAAGCATCCCGGTTTGCATTCTGGTCAAAATACGCCTCCAGCCATCCATCACACCGGCCGGCATAATACTCCTGTCCGGTACTGTCAACAATGGCAGTCCCAGCCATTTCCTTTTGAAAATTCTTAAATGGATCGTAAATCATATATTTATGAAGGCAGAACTCCACATTTAACTGCCGTGCCATTTCCGGATTATTCTGAATCTGTCCATATGTATTTTCCATTTGTTCATTCAGAACACCCGGAGGAATTGGCTTGTCTTCCATATTCTGCTGCAGATGGTCGGTCTTTAGATAATATGACCATGCTTCTACTAATTCCCCCATGGCCTCTGCCGTTATGGCCAGATTATAGTTTGCCTCTACCAGAAAAGGGTTGAGTCCCACCGCCTTTTTCGCTTCATAATACGCAGGTTCAAACTCCTCTTTTCCCAGAAGAACAGCCACCTTGTAAGAATATATTTCAATGTCATATGGCGCTTCTTTTTCATAGTCTTCTATCAAAACCTCTGCTTTTTCATAGTCCTGTGCCTCAATGGCTTCTTCGATTCTCTTTTTCACAACATTCCCTCCAGATTATTCCATTACACATAAACTCTTGGCCCAAATCGTTACTCGTTTTTTTATTATAGCACATCTTCCCGCTTATTGCAATGAAGCTTTTGAACGTTTGTTCGTTTTTACAAAAAGCCTTTTTATTCTGAAATGCAGAATATTGTTGCTTTTTCAGGGATTTTTATTATAATTAAATGGTAACCGTTATAAAGTAAAATTTGGAGGTATGAACAATGAAAGGACAAAAGAAATCCATACTGGAATTAATTCTTATACTGCTGGTACTGCTGACGATTGTACGTCAGTTTTTTCTGGGCAGCTACCACAACGTATTTTTGGGGATTCTGACGCTTATTCTGTTTATGATACCCAAGATTATTGACAAAACATTAAGCGTAAGTATACCGGCAGGATTGGAAACAGTAATTCTTATATTTATTTTCTCAGCAGAAATACTGGGGGAAATCGATGCATTTTATATTAAAATTCCAATCTGGGACTCCATTTTACATACAACCAACGGCTTCCTTATGGCCGCTGTGGGATTTGCCCTGATTGATATATTTAACAGGAGTGAAAAGTTTTCTGTCCGCATGTCACCCGCCTTTGTGGCATTTACCGCATTTTGTTTTTCCATGACCACGGGGGTTCTCTGGGAGTTTTTTGAGTTCAGCATGGACTGGTTCTTTGGACTGGATATGCAAAAGGACTGGATTGTTCCTGCCATCAGTTCTGTGAAGTTGAATCCTGACGGAGCCAATGAGCCGGTCCGCATTGTGGTGGACTCACTGGTGGTCAATGGACAGGACCTGAATCTGGGAGGCTATCTGGATATCGGAATCGTAGATACCATGAAGGATTTAATGGTTAATTTTGTAGGCGCAGTGGTATTCTCCCTCATAGGTATTGTATATTTGAAAAACAGGAAAACCAAAGGACTGGCTGCCTCTTTAATTCCGCAGGTAAGAGAGGCAGAAGAAAATTCAAATTCTGAGGAAAATAAGGAATAACTGGATTGAAAACCTGTTAGAAGGAATTAGGAGGAAAGAATCTTTATGAATAATTTTTTAGCAATGGCAGTCATTATTCTGATTATGATTGTTTTGATTGGATTTTTCAACGAAAAGGTGACAAAGCTTACCTATGAGATAGCCCTGATGCTTTTTTCCATCGGCGTCGGCGGCATATTGCTGATTATTGGAATGAATCTGACACAGCAGAACTCCGTAACGGAGACCATAAACAGCCTCCTGTCAATTAATCTGGAGGATTATCTTATGACAGACGGTATCCTTTGCTTTATGCTTTTTGCGGGTTCCTGTCATATGCGCTTATTTGATTTCAAAAAACACGCACGGGCAATTTCCCTGCTGTCCATCGGGGCCACATTACTCGGTGCAATATTTTATGGAGTGCTCTTTTATGCAGCAGGACAGCTTTTCGCTCTGAATATAAGTTTTCCGGTCTGTCTGATGTTTGGAAGCATTACCGCACCGACAGACCCGATTGCCGCTACCAGTATTCTGAAAAAATTTAATCTTCCTCCCAACATTGATTTTATCATAGAGGGAGAATCCCTTCTCAATGACGGTGTCGGCGTTGCATTATTTGTATGTTTTTCAGGTCTTGTGACTGCTACCAGCGGGGAAGGCTCAGGATTTTTCGAAGTAATGGGACGGGAGTTGTTTGGCGCCATTTTAGTTGGAATTGTGGTGACTGTGATAAGCTTTCCTATCTTTAGGAAAACAGCGGATAATGGACGGAGAATCTTTGTAAGCCTTATGGCAGTATCCCTTGCGTACCTCCTGTGCGAAAAATTTGATTTTTCCGGCGCCATCGCTTCCGTCGTATGCGGTGTGCTTTTCTCCGCATTTCTCGGCCGGGAGGAACAGAAGGGCCACCATATAGATTTGAAGCAGTATGATGAATTTTGGGAAATCATGGATAATCTGCTCAATTCCATCCTGTATGTTATGCTGGGCCTGACATTTTTCAATATTCTGAAAATGCCTCACATACTCTTATTGTCCTTAATCGCCATTGTTGCCAATCTGCTGGGACGTTCCGGAAGTGTAGGGGTGGCCACCCTGTTTATAGGTAAACTCCCCGATGGCTACAACAAAAGCGGCTTCATACAGCTGCTTACCTGGGGCGGTCTGCGGGGCGGCCTGTGTGTTGCGCTTGCTATGAGCACCAAGGGTATGATTCCGGAAAATATTTATTATATCATCCTTGGCGGAACCTTTGCCATTGTATTTTTCACGACGATTATTCAGGGATTAACAATCCCTGCACTCTATCATCATATTGAGAAAAAACTCAAAGGGAGCGAGACATAAAGGCGAAGATGCCTTTGCCGCTTTTTACCCTTTTCCAAAATATCGGAAAACCAACATCGTTCCATCCTGTTTCTGGGGGGTATCTCCGGAGAACTGTTCCAGTTCTCTGTTGATTCCCCCCAGAAGTCCATCCAGCTGGTATTCATGGCCCACCAGACCATTCAACTGCTCCTGCAGACATCCTTCTGTGTACTCATTCCCCTTGTCATCCACTGTCTCCGGTATTCCTTTGGTATACAAAAAGAGCATATCCCCCTGCGCCAGTTGTACGGTCTGCTGTGTATAGGGCATATTCCCCATATTGGCAAGAGAAAAACAGGATTTGCATGGCAGCACATCAAAGTCTTTGCCAGAATGCTTCCAGAAAGGATTTTGGCCCCCTGCATTGACATACTGCATACTGCCGGACAGCAAATCCACAATGCAAATGAATACAGAGGCTGTCATCCCTGCATCATTTTTTTCACTGAGCTGATTGTTGGTCTCCACCAGAATACGGTCTGGCTGATACCCCAGCTTGGCATAGTTCTTAATATGCGTTCTGGTCACTACGGCAAACATGGTAGCGGGAACTCCACTGCCTGCCACATCTCCCAGCACGATACAGAAATGCGCCTTATCTACCAGGAAAAAATCATAAAAGTTGCTGTCCCCCTCTTCCACAGGTTTCAGGACAGCGTAAACATCAAACTCATTCCGCTCCGGAAAGGCCGGAAAAATATCCGGCAGCATATTTTTCTGAATCTTCTTTGCCACATCTGCCTCCGCCGCCATGCGTTCCCTGTCACCTGTTACCAGCTGCAGATTCCTCATATAGTCTTTGAGTTTGCCAAGCATCTGATTAAACACCTCTGCCAATTGACCGATTTCATCTCTGGTATCCACCGTAATCACCTGGTCTAAGTCTCCCGCTCCTGCTGCCTCCACCTGGCCCATCAGCTGGCGTATTGGTTTTACAAGCCCTGCTGCCAGCAGATTGGTGAGTATCAGTACAAAAAAGGCACCCACTGCCACAAGCCCTACAAATACCATAATGCTTATGCGAATGCTTCTCCCCACAATATCTGTAATTTCATCCGCATTTTTTTCAATACCGGTCTCTATATCTTCTGTCGTCTGATTCATTGCCTCCTGGTCTAACACCAGACAAATTGTCCAGCCGGTTTCCTCCAGCGTGTTAAAGGCATAGATTTCATCCTCTGCCTCCACAATTTCCTGCTGTCCCAGATACCCCTCTACCTCCGTCACATTTTGATAACCGTTGGTAGCATACATCAGTTTTCCCTTGCGGTCAAAGAAAATCACCGATTTAATCTGCCGCTCATCGAACTCCTCTAACATCTCCTGGAATTTTCCAACCACAATGTCCCCTGCGGCACAGCCCATGAAACGGCCAGACCCATCATAGATGGGCTGCACACAGACCACAATTTCCTTTCCGGTCACCTGCCCCACGGAAATACCGGACCAATAGATATCCTTCTGCTTCTTTGCCTGTTGGTACCAGTCCTCCCGGCGCAGATTGATATCGCTGTTCCTCATGCGTGAAGAAGTGCCGTCCAGACACATACCGCTTTCCGTCACCACATATAAATCCAGTTTCCCCAGTTGCTTTGGATTATAGGAAGGCAGATTGCGGATGAAATCCCGGATGGGCGCAACCTTCCCAAATTCCTCTTTTATTTCAGAGCGCTTTGTTCCACGGATAATTCCCACATTATTGTCAAGCGGCACCCGGTTGTCCGACTGGTACAGCCGGGACATTTCCCTGCCAATGGATACTGCATGCTTTCGGATATTCGCAAAGGACTGATTAAAATATTTGTTACAGGCACTGGAAAAGTCCAGTGCCGTCCGCTTATTTAATTCACTGAGACTCTCCTTTGCATTATGGGAAAGAATCTCTGCTTCCTCACTGCTTTTTTCCTGTATTATGCTATTCTGCTCCTCCAGCTGTAATATGGTTCCCGCCAAAAAGAAAAAACTGAACCCAAAGGCTACTCCCAATATTACCAGCAAAAGTTTTGTTTTTATTGATTTTACAGATTTCATACTTTATACCTCCAGACACTGCCGCTTCCATCTCCATGGGTTATTTGTATTCCTCAATGCAGATATCCTTCCCGGAATTTTCTATCTCCCCGGCATATTTGTCGCAGAGCAGCACATATTCCATGGCTGCCCTGTCATAACGGTCTGTTTTCAACACCTCAATAAAATGCCGTCTTGCCTCCGTATAAGCTCCCTCCAGAAAAAGAGTCGTACCCCTTTCAAAGACCATCCGCGTCTTTCTCTTCTGGTTTCTGACAGAGGCATCGTCTCCGTCAAAAATATCATATATTTTTTCTACTGCACCGGTACTTTTCATTCGGATATACCCCAGAAACCGGCTGTTGTATTTTTTTTGAAAATTCGGTATATGCTCCAGATAACTCTCCGCTACCAGTATTCTCGCATAATATTTGGGTGCCATCTGCTGCAAAAATTCCCCCAGTCCCGTATGGGAAGACAGCGTCAACACAGACATTCGTTCATCATGTCCTACCACACCGAACATTACCTCGCCAAAACACATGCCGATGGCAGTCTGTCCATACATTCTGTCCCTGTCCGGCAGTTTGCGGAGTTTTTCACAAATGGATACAGCTGCATTTAACCCTTCCTCCACATCATCGGTAAAAAGCGCTGTCACCCCGGCGTCCTGAAAACGGGTAATGCTTCCTCCCGCTTCATGAATGGACGGTATACAGCACGAAAGCACCCGGTTAATCAGCCTGTATGCCTCCTTTGCCTCCATACTGTGTATGCCCGCCTGAAAACCGGAAAGATTTATATTTATAATCCCGACATGGAGTTCCACCTGTTCCTCTAAAAGTTTTTCCGGCAGCAATTTCCATTCTCCAACACCCAGTATCTCAAGAAGTTTGCGGGGCAGAAACCGCTCCCACACACCCTCCTCTATATCCGTCACTTCCTTCAGGGCATTTCCTGTATTCCGATTTTTTAATTCCTGATACAGTCGCCCCCTAAGCCGTCGAAACCTCCATGCGGCTGTCAGATAAATCAGGGCAACAATAGCCACCGCCAACAGCGGAATCGCTGCCATAAAAATTTTGCAATCCATACGGTATCCTTTCTTATCTCTGTTCTGAAAATTTCTACGGAACCTGTATTGTCGTGGTGCCGGGATTTGTAACCTGAATTATGCCGCCCCAGTTACACATCAACTTGGAAGTCTGATTCAGAGCGGGCTTCCCGCCAATCAGCACCGTCGGCGCACCGGGTGTCCAGGGCGCCGCTGTCACCGGTACACAGGGCATGGGACTTCCAAAGGCTGCCGCCACCTGTGGATTGGAGGGTGAGGTACACATGCCAAAGGGCAGAATATTCACCATTGGCTTGTTATCATCTATGGCCGCGATGGGCATGGCGGTAATGACCTTTTTGTCTGGAAGTACCATCATGGATGAGGGCGCCACACCAAAGGAACACATCAGCATAGCTCCCCCGCATACACAGCATCCCAATTACATCTCCTCCTTCCATAGCAGACGGTTGATTCGCCCCGGCGCCAGTACCGCCTCCCGCAGCCCCTCTTTTCCTTCCATCTCCCAGAGCCAGGTGGTTTCTCCCTCTCTGCCGCTTCCCAGCAGCAGAAAAAAATCTCCCTTGGGACTGGTATAGGTCTCAAAAACCGGGTACAGCACCGTTCCCACCTTCTTATAATCATGCTGCAGCGGCTCTGCAAGCCGGCACCCCTCTTCTTTCAGTCCCGCTGCCGTAAAATACTCCTGTTTACCGTCCTTTCCCTGAATAAACATGGTCTTTCCTTCCAGTTCTCTGTGATTTGGATTAAAAATGCAGAGCGTGTCTTTTTCCTCACCTGTATGCTGATATTCCCGGGACAGCCGGTAGGTCTCGCCACTGTCGGCACAGCGAAATCGAATCCGTCTGCCCGGCTCCGCCCTCCCCGCCACACAGGTTGCTCCCGGCGGCATGGGATAGGAGGCATTGGGACTGAGGCGGAGCTTTATCACCAGAGGCTCCGCCCCTGCAGGCAGCACAACTTCTTCCCTCCGGGGACCATACAGGCCACTTTCACAGCAAACCTCTACCTGGGGCTCCTGCAGATTCAAAAAGACATGGTAGCCGTCGGATTTGATTACGGGCGGCTTCTGCCCCGGTATAAATACCCTCACCTGGCTTCCGGTTATGGGGTTCCCGGTAAAATCATCCACAGGAAGCACCACCAGCGAAACACGAAACCGTACCGTATCCTTCTCTGCCGTATCCTTCTCTGCCGCATCCATATGTACCCCTCCTATCTGTCCAGCTGTTCCCGTACCATAAAATCCACATCGGTGACTCTCACAATATCCCGTGTCTTTGCCGATGCAATTTCGATGGGACCGACCCTGTAAAAAAGAGAGAGGCGATAGGGAATATTGGGGAAATTCCAGAGCCGCATTTTCTCATACCTCTCCATCTGCTGCAACTCTATACGGGCAGCCAGATTGGCTCCCTCTCCCAGTGCATGCTCCGGCAGAACACTGTTGTCCCGCAGAACCTGCACCACACGTCCCAGGATTCTCTGCTCTTCCCCGGCACGGAATTTTAAATCACTGTTTGAATACGCTGTCAACATATAATACAAATCCAAAAAGGTGGAGGGATAGGCCTGTCTTCTCAAGCCGGAATTTACCATGCCCGGCGCCAGTATCTCCTCGCTTTCCGCCACATCATACAAATAAATGCCCAGATTCAAATCTCCGTGGTCATCCGGGCTGCACATGCCAATGCCGTCCGGCGTGGTCACCACATCCGGCACCAGATTGTCACTCAGCAATTTCACCAGCACATTTCCTGTTTCCGATATCATCCCGTATCCCATGCTATTCCTCCTTTTTTGACTCACCTGTGTCCTTCTGCGCGTTATCCGCATCCCCCTGTTCGTCCTCTGACTCTCCCTGCTCCTTATCCGTATCTTCTTCGTCTTCCGTTCCGGACTCGTCTTTCTTTTCCTTTTCTGGCACAAACTTGCCTTTGATAAAGGTTCCCTCTGATACAACCTCTCCGGTAGAGGCTTTGTATAAAACGCCCTTCCCGTGGAATTTTCCATTCAGAAATTCTCCCTCATACCGCAAAATGCCGTTTTTCGCATAGAGTTTCCCGCTGCCCTCATATTTTCCTGCATGAAAGTCCCCGTCGTAAATCAGCTGTCCTGTCTCCGGATTATAGAGTTTTCCGGCACCTTCGTACAGACCCTGATAGTATTCACCATCATACAGCAGTTCTCCCGTCTCGCTGTCAAAGCATTTCCCCTTTCCCTCATACTGTCCCTGTGCAAATGCGCCGTCATAAATCATAATGCCTTTCCTGGTATACTCACGTCCGGCTCCCTCTCTCAGGTCTTCTGCAAATTCCCCCTCGTATATCAGCTTTTTGCCCTTGTACTCCTTTCCTCTGCCGGAGCGCATACCTCCCGAAAACTCCCCCTGATAGACCTTTTTGCCATGACGGTACTGGGTTCCCTTTCCCTCATAGACACCCACCGAAAATTCGCCCTTATATAAAACCTTTCCCTCATCGTCATATAGCGTTCCCTCCCCTTCATAGGCACCGCCTGCCAGCTCTCCGCAGTATATAAGCTTTCCTTCTTCATCGTACAAAACAGCTGTGCCATCCGTCAGTACGTCTTCCGCAAAGGTTCCACTGTAGAGCAGCTCGCCCTTTTGATAGAGTTTGCCCACACCGTTTTTTTGTCCTCCGGCAAATTCCCCTTCATAGAGCAGCATTCCATCGTTATCATACAGTTCTCCCGTCCCCTCATACAGGCCAGCCACAAAATCTCCCTTATACTGCAGGGTGCCGTCTGAGTAGTACAGACTTCCCCTCCCCTCATATAGATTTTCTGTAAAACTGCCCCGGTACTGTGTCGTCCCATCGGGATAATACAGTTCCCCCGCCCCCTCATACATCTCCATGAGAAATTCCCCCTCGTATATCTTATTTCCGTCATAGTCATACAGCGTCCCTCTGCCGCTTACTCGCCCCTCCTCCAGGGGGCCGGTATAAAGCAGTCGCTGGTTTTCACTGCTGTCAATCAGCCGCACCTTCCCTGTATAGCCCTGCATGTCCTCCGAGTTGACAACAAGGGTTTTGGTAAAATACCGGGCCTGAATCCAGGGCAAAGCCATTTGGATAAACAGCGCTGTTCCAAACAAAAGCAGCAGCGTACACAAATAGACAATTTTTTTTGCCACATAACGCTTTCCGATTCGGAAATATTCCTGGAGCGACTCCGGTTTTTTCCCCACATTTTTTACTTCCTCCCGGATGTCCCCGGATACCTTTCCCACAATGTTTGTCGAACTGAAAATCCGGGACAGCCGGCGCCAGAGAGCCTCAATGGGCGCCAGAAAAATATTTCCTATTCTTCGGACAGCGATACGAAAGGATTGAAAAAAATTAAATTGTCCGGAAAATTTCATACACTTACCTCTTTTCTTTTTTATTCCCGCAATTCGAGAGTTCCAATATAGTCAAATGACTTTTTTATAACTGGCTCCTTCATGGACTGCCGTACCGTATATGCCAGATACAGCACTGCAAACAGCAGTAACACCGCCCCCAACAGCTTTTTGGCAGGAGTGATATACTGCCGGATTCTGTCCCATGCCCGAAAGAGCCATGTCTTCGGCTGTGCCAGTTCCTCCGGGCTCATGGTTCCTATACGTTCACACATCTCCGTATATTCCCGGTATATCTCCATCCAATCCGTCCAGACGCTGTCTTGCACCTTATGTAAGAAGTCCTTTAATACTGGTATCTGCTTTTTCTGTAATTCCCTTTGGAACAAAAACGCCAGCACCTGATACAGCCGTCCGCACACATTGTCAAAATGAACGGTATCATACTGGCAGATATCCTTTAATTCATAGAGAAAACGTATCTCCAGACTTGACAGAACCACAATTGTCTCCGGGGCCAGGCAGTCCTGCATAAAATAATCTGGCATTTTCAAAAGCATCATACGCTCCAGCAGATTTCTTCCGATGGCAAGCCGCTCCTCCAGGGAACTGGCCTCATTTTGAAGCTTCTTTCCCAGCGTATCTCCTTCCCCGCAGGAAAATACCACATGAAAATATTCCTCACTGCTAAAACAGAACTGCAAATCCGTAAAGGCTGGATTCTCCACTGCCTTCATCAGAAACTCCATGGTCTTTGCAATCCAGTCCCTGTCCTTTATCCGGATTACCGTGCAGCGCTCCCCGGCCGCCTCTTCCTGGCAGAGAAAACGGTCTATCTGGCTGTCAGAAGAAAAACATTTCAAAACCACATATTTTTTTCCTAATGTCTGTATAATCATACATTGCCCTCCTGACCGCTACGCTTCCCGCACAATGACAAAGATTGAGGCCTTCACTTCAGGAAATGCCACACTCTGCGCCATGATTTCATAGACACCCGGCACATTCGGTGCTGTATACAGGCCGTCGTCATCAATGGTTCCGCCCTCATCCCGGACGCTCCACTGCACTGCCTTCTCTACCATATTTTCACATACCGCCTCCAAAGGATGGGACTGACGCACCGAAAGCTCCAGCATATTTGGTTTGATAAAGATACTTCTTGCACTCTTTTCTTCTACCAGCGAGGACATATCCCGCAGCGCCGTCCAGTGGATGGTTGCCTGGTCTACAAGTGTAGAAGATAGCAGCCGGATACCAATGACAAAGCTTCCACTGTCTGGATGCTGCCGGGCGGCAATCTCTGCGTCCACACCGCCTTTTCCCTCCGATTCAAAGATTTCCGAAGAACCATAAATCACACTTTTATCTTCCTTTTCCAGCCCCAGGAGCAAAGTGACATTTCCAAGCCCCAGTCCATGTACCACTTCACTGGAAAAGAACTTCTCCCCCCGCTGTCCTGCCCCAATCGGAACAGACACGCTTCCCTGGGCAATCTGCACTCCCTTTCCTCTATCCTGGCCTCCACCCGGTGCTGAGGTTCCGGCACCGTTTTTTCCAATTCCAGTCCCGGCGAACTCCTTCCGCATCATCTGTCCTACCGCACTCTCCAGCACATTGTTCCACACGTACTGGTCAAAGGGAACATTTTCAATCCTGTCAATCAAAAATGAATTCACTGCCTGTACCAGAAAGATTCTGGCCAGATAGACAGCCTGTCCGGAGCCATCCCGCATAATGCTTTCCATGGCTGCTTTATAGTAGTCGGCGATAAGCGCTTCCTTTTCATCCATCCCCACAATACGGGCAGTGGACTTACCGGCAAGCCTTGCATCCCTAAGCACACTGCCGGAAAGAGAAAGCCGTACCGTCTCCGGGTCCAGCGCTGCCGTTCCCTCCACTCCGGGAGTCTCCGAAGCCTGCAGCGGATAATTCAGTTCATAATTTCCTGTCCTCTCAAAAAGCATCTCATCAAAGGATACGGAAATCACGGGCTGTCCTTCCGACAGCAGACCATTCATTACCAGGTTATAGGAAAAAGAGAGATTACTGCGTCCCAGATTTTCCACCCGTACATGCAGGCTGGCCTCCCCTCCTGCCTGTATATAACGGGGCATAACCTGTGTGATTTTGATTTCCTCCGACTGATATATCACCTGGCTCTCCTGATACAAATCCGCTGCAGACAGATTTCCCTGCTCTGGCTCCTGATTTGTCAGATACAGGCGGTAGCCTTCCCGGATTTTATTACAAGCCAGGTCCCCCAGCTCCCCGGAGGCTGACATTGTGCCGGAAATATTATGTACCCGCTCAGTCTCCTCCTCATTATATTCCAGACACAAATACACATAACCGGTATCTGCGCTGCAGCTTTCTTCAAAACCATCTAACAGGGACAGCCGGCATATAACAGGCGTATCAATCACAATTTCACGCCCCCTGTTATCCAGGGCAAATCCGGTTTCCACAGAAAGGGTCTGCTCATCCATCTGCACAACATAGAGACCTGCCGCCACTCCCGTGCCGTGCAGGAAGCGGTTGAGCAGCCGCCGCTTGTCGTTCATATACCTCTGTTCCAGTTCAAAATCGTCTACTGATAAAAGTTTTCCATAAAAATACCGGTTCCTCTCAAAAGGAAAATACGTTGAATTTTTCATACTAACCTCCATTCCTGTTTTTAGCATAACGGCACCAATTTAAACCCTGTTTAGTCTTGCGCTAGCACCAAAATAGCGTTGTTGCTTTCAATCGGCGATGCCACCGCATCGCCTCTTTCAAGCGCCTAGCTATTTTGGTGCTATCACAAGCCGAAATCCCTGACCTCGACTTGTAATTTTTCGATTTACAAGGAAGCGGAATGAGACGTACTGGATGTACGTCGATTGACGTTGACACAGTAAATCGAAAAATTACAAGATTGAGGCAGGGTTCAAATTGGTGCCGTTATGCTACCCAAAGTGGTAAATGACAGAGTCGAATGTCCATCCAGCACCATATCCGTATATCTTCCCAGCACACTGTTTATCCCCAGATACGAATGTCCCCCCAGAAATAAATACGGCTTTAGAATAATCAGATGAAATTCTGTCTGTACCGGCTTGACCGCTTCGATAATCCGGTGCAGTGTTCTATGCTTCTGCAGGGAGGGAAGCACCTGCTCCCGCACCAGCACCACAAAGGAATAGGGATTGCTTCCATACAGCTTCTGCAGCCTGTCCAGCCGCTCCCTGTCACTGCGGAAATACTGCAGCTGATGGTTTTCCAGCACGAAAGGTTCCTCTCCGGTATACAGTGCCACAAAATCCATAATACCCTGTCTGGTTCCCCGTCTCTTATACAAAGATATCCCCTCCGCCAGCAGACAGCGCAGCTGCTGCTCCGACCAGATATAGCTCTCATCAATGGCAAGCCACTGTGCCAGCCAGTCCAGAAATTTCCGCTCAGTTGTCTCCATGTCAAACAGACTGGCACTCCTGCGGATTTTCTCACCCATGTCCTCATACAGCGTCTGGAAAATTCCCAGATACCGCTGGAGAAACATGCCCCCGTAGTCTTCCTGCTGATAAATCTCCGGGAGATACTGCATCCAGCTCTGTCCGGGAAAGGAGAGCCGTATATCCCTCAGCCGGATTTCTTTCCGCTGTCGATACATCTCAATTACCAGCCAGAGATATCTCCCCTTTACCTCATGAAGAAGCATATCGTCTGCATTGTCCGCTTGTTTTTTCAGACAGGGCGCCATACAGCGAAGCTTTTCCTCCACTGAAATATCCCCCCGGGAAATGAAATCGGCCCACTCTGTTTTTTGCTTCTCATAAATAAAATCCGGCTCATTGCTGGTATATACAGACAGCCGGAAGACTGCTCCTCCCGTCTCATTCCCCTTTAACTCCAGGCGGTGCCACATCATTTCAGGCTCCCTGCTGTCCAAAACCCCTGAAATAAAAACCGCCCTGCCTCTGACTGCCTCCTGTGCCCCAATCCCCAACGTATCCGCCGTCATCTGGTGCAGGTATCCTCTTCGGTAATCCGAGGGTTTATTGAAAATGAAATACTTTCTTTTTTCCTCCATATAAAGTCCTTTCCCCTAGCACGATGGCGCCGTCGTGCTACTCTTTTATAACAAGAGAACACCGTACCTCCTTCAGTACCACCACGGCATTGGGTGAGAGCAGAATATCCCCCTCCCTGTTTTGCCGCACTCCGTTTCCCCTGGTATCCATACTCAGGGAACGGATTCTGCTTACCAGCTTCTGTCTGTCGATACAGCCATACAGTTCCCGGTAGGATACCCTTCCTCCAAACTGCTTCTCCCGTTCTCTGAAAAATTCCTCTACTGTCTGCTGTAGCAGTTCCTTGCTCCTCTGATACTGGGGCTTTACCACCACATCTACATAAACCTCTACATAGACATATTCCGGCAAATAGATAAAAATCCTGCTCCCTATTAGCCGGTACCTTTCCAGATAATTCCTTATGTTCCTGTAGTAAATCCGGCTGATTCTGTCATCCTGCTCTCCTCCAAAGGGTTTGATTACCAGATACACTGCCGCCTCGTCCACCTTTTTTGCAAACTGTCGGATGTCACCTGCATGAAGCAGATGACAGCTCTCTATCATCAGCCCCGGAGTCTTTTTGGCATATTCCTCATAGTCTCTTTCTGTCACTGCACAATGTGGTTTTTGGAGCCTGTTCTTTGCCCGGAGAAAGCACTCCTCCAGTGTCTCCTCCTCCTGGCCGCCCGTTCCTCTGCAGATATTGTATACAGGGAGCTGCTCCGCCTCTGGCAGCATAAAACGGTCAATGGTTCCCCTTCTGACATTCCCGTCACTTCCCATGGTACGGACATAACCCGTCAGAATAACTTCCCCCTCCGGCGCCCTTCCGTGAATGCAGTCCCCAAACAGGATTTCACCCCGCCTGGAATCAAAAATATAGTGATAATCCTCCGGTGAGGATTTTCCAAAATCTGTCACCTTCTGCCACCTTCGATATCCTCCCTCATGCCCCGGCTCCTGAATTAACAGCTGCAGGGAAGCATATTCCACCTGTAAATCCTCCAGATTCATACACTGGGAGGAAAAACCGTTCCCCTCCAGCCCGGTCTGCAGACGAATCATTTCCCATGAGGTATTGACCACCAGTATTTCCTGCGCCTGCTCCAGTCTGTCGTCTGCTAACCACAGCTGCACGGTGGCTGTCTCCTCAAGAATCTCCTTTTCAAACCCCTGTACCGGGTAATATATTCCTTCAATAAAAAGCCACACTTCCGTCCTTCCTGTCACAGCCAGTTCTGTATCCATCTCCAGTACCTCTGCCGGTGCAAACCGCTGCTCCTCTGCCAGCGTATCCCGCTGCCGCACCTGGCATATATTCATGCTGAGCCGGGTCACAATTGGTGCAACATCATATGCGCCCTCCTTTAATACCAGTCTCAGAAAACAGCCCTCTTCTCCCTGTATCTGTACCGGCTTCATCTCCCGGGTCAGAACAAATTCTACAAAGCCGTCAAAGAGTATTCCCCAGGTCGTATCCCGAAACTCCTCCGGCTCCTGCCAGACCTCTCCGTCATAATACTGCATTCCTACCTGTACCAGCGGAATAAAACCCTTCTCCCCCGGCGGGTTCCGTCTGACCGGATAGTCCTGAAAGACCTCCAGATAGAGGTTTAACGGCACCCCTGTGGGCAGCGGACGCTCAAAGCAGATATAGCAGGCATCTCCCGGCTGGGGCTGTGTGCCAAAGGGTCGGAATCCCAGTTCTTTCCCAAACTCCAGCTGACTGCGCTCCAGATAGTCCACCGGCTTTCCCCCGCTAATGGCCAGGCAGGAGCGGATATCTCCCCCCACCAGCTGCTTCCTTCCCTGTACCTCAAAGCACAGACTGCCAGCTCCCAGTTTATTGTTCCGAAGCAGTACCATATCCTCCTCTGCCTCCAGCCGGACCAGACTTTTTGCCGCCTTTTTGGTTTTCCTCTGCATCCCCAGAAGCTTCAGGTACTGGTTCCGGTTTTCCTCGCCAATCTGATTAAGGAAATACTGCTGGCTTTCCTTCATCAGGGCAAACAGCTCCAGCAGCGTAATCCCCGGGTCGTGGTAGTTGTAGTCCGTCCACTCCGGATACATGCCTATTACAATATTTCTGGCTTCCTCCAGAATATCCTCATATTCCTCATTGTCCAAATTCAACTCCGAGAGCATGGGGCCCCCTCCTTTATCCTGGCACCATCGTGCCATACACAGTATCTCTTATTCTGTCTCTACCGTAATTACAATTTCATGTATGCCATTCACGGGCAGTACATACCGATTCTGCCTCAGTTTTTCCATATCTGCTTCCTGTCGCCCGGTCTTTCCATCTGTATAGGCAGTCAGCATCATATGCTGAACATAGACAATTCCGGGAACATCGCTAATGGCATTCTGTATCTGCACCGGCTCCGGAAGGGTTCCAATTTCCCAGCCGCTGGAATCTTCCAGAGACGCTGGTGTAAAAAACTGTTCCAGCCGGTGAAGTACCTCCCGTTTCACCGCAAAGACTCTATTAAAATCCCGGACGCACAGCTGGGCGTAAACACACAAATGGACATACAGAGGCTCCACCACAAAAAAACGGTTGTTATCCAGCAGGGGTGTACTGATTTTGTCTCTCATATATTCCATAATCTGCTGTTTCACCTTATAAAACTGTCCGTCTCCCTGCAGAAAATCCTTTCGCAGAACCACCAGGGTAACAGCACCGGAAAGCGGCCGTCCACTGCCGTCATAACCCGGGTAGCACTTTGCCAGCTGAACCTCTCTGGAGGCAAGCAGGACAAGGTCCTCAAAATCCTTTGGTATAACTGCCCGGTTCTGGTGCCGGAGCATTGCCGAATGCCTGGCAAGAGCCTGCGGCAGCGTCTCCACATCACAGCCGCCAGCCATTGCTTCCGGATTTTCCACTTCTTTAATAAAGCCCTGAGAGCGGTTCAGTCTCGAAATTTCTCCTCTGGACAGATTGGTGTACTCTCCACCTCCGAAACTGTAGTCCACACGAATATTCTGAACCCGGCTGGCGGGCGGGACACGCCCATGTCTTCCATCTCCAAACTGCAGACTGCCCTCCGTTCTATCAACGACAAAATGACAGTCCTGGGAGCCCGACTCTGCAAAATCTTCCACCTGCTGCCAGCACAGCCATTCCGGCAGCTGCTCCTCTCTGCCTGACTCCTGTACGGACACCTCAATGTCGTTGATATTTTTCTCCAGCAGGTCAAAACGGATATTTTCCTGATAAACCTCCATCTGAAAATATTCTGTTCTGCGTCCTGTCACATTCCGAACTGCCACTGCATTCATGTAAATGCCCCGGATGACGGGAAGAGTTCTTTTATTCTCCTCCATATAGATGTTGTCCACATCCTGGATACGAAGCCAGTATCTCTCGTCTCCAAAAAGTCTTTTTTTCCTTATATCCGGCTGCCCGGTGAAGGTTACGATTCCCGATTTTGAAAAATTTTCTGTCTCGTCCACCAGATTGAGATTTTTCCAGCCGGTTCCATTCCAATATTCCCACAGCAGGCGCTCTCCGGAATGGTCTCCATTGTCCCCCGTAAGAAAAAGCATTTTTACCGGACTGCCCACTGGCGCCGTCTTAAAACCCAGATACAGTGCCATGCCATCCCCGCCTGACTGCGGAAACAGCAAAGGGGCCTCTCCGGCAAAAAAATCCTTTCCGGACATACAGGACAACTCCCGGTTATTTTCCGCCACGACGTATTCCGGCAGTTCTCCCTCCCGGTACTGGTAACGGAACAGGGTATTTCCAAGCAAAGGAATAATGTAACTGCCTGTCATTTTATAGAGATTGTTGATTTTGGTAATCCGTGCCCGTATGTAAAAATTCTCTGACGCATTAACTAATACAGGCATCATGTCCTCCGGACAGGTAAAGGTAATGGTCTGATACCTCCCACTGGTTCCGTTTTTTACGGAAAAGGCCTGCTCATATGCACTGTCAGAAAAAAGTCTTGTCCAGCCGGAACCATTATAATATTCCCAAATCACCGCCTCGATTGTGACATCAAACTCCAGATTGGGTTTGACGTCACTCTTTTTCATAATCCATTCCCACTCAATGGGACTGTTTTCCCCCTCAAGAGGTATACGGACAAAATCCAGTCCAAAGGAGAATGTAATCTCAGCTCCTTTTTTTGCCAATACCTCCTGACAGCCAAAATAGACTTCACTGTATAAATCCAGACGCTCTCCAAAGGGGAGATATTCGTGGATGTTTCGCTCCTCCCCTGCACCATAGACCACATCCGGCAAAATTCCTCTGTTTTTTCCTGACAGCCTTACACGGGAAGCCCGCATTCGTTCAAAGGGCTTCTGTTTATATATCTGGCACCGGAGCCAGAAATTTTCCACCCCTCCAATCTCCCTTTCGGCAAAGGCAGGCTGTTCCTCCCCCTTGTGAAGCAGCAACCCCCCTTCTATCAGCTCCTGTCGGTCAAATTTCTGCCAGCCCTCCCTGGAGTAGTAAGAAAATTCTGCTGATTCCGGCTGTAATAACTGCTCCAGATATGCCTGACTGCGTCTTTTTTCTCCCGGAATTGTAAATTCGAGCTGAAGACTGCCCTCTGTCTGTATGGAGAAAAGCAGTTTGTGGGAAAAATAGAGCCGGTGCTCCTGCAGATTGGGATAGTCTTCGGAAAAGAGAGTAATCGGTACAAAATCTTTACTCTCGTCCTCTCTCTGATAAATCCGGCATATCTCATCCCTTCTGTCGCAGGTCTGATATATTTCATACAGCACCGCCGGCGTCACATAGAAATCCTCTTCTGTCTCAAATTGAAGCTGTCCGGTATCACTTTCTGGGACATCCGCTGCTACACCGGTTCCCGCCGGAAGTTCTACCCCTTCCACCTCCTCATTCACCAGTCCAAAACGGACATAACCGGTGGAGGGCAGTGCCGGAAGCAGTCCTGCCTCCAGTTCATTTAGAAAGGCAATTCGGTTTTTCATAGGGATTTGGGCAAATCTGCGCAGTGTTCCCTCCATCATACTGGCATATACATATGCCAGCGCCGTACCGATATCGGGATGTTCCCTGTCAAAATGCCACTCCGGCGTATAGCTGCGGGCTTTTTTCTCAATCTGGCGCAGAATATCCTCTTTTGTATTCACCATATCCTTTATCTGTCCGCTCATCTGCTACCTCCATAGCCCTCATTGATATAGTAAGGAAACACCAGATTAAACGGATTATTAGTACTCCGGACTACATAGCCAATCTCAATCTGTATCATTCCTTCTCCTACGTCCGTATCAATGGAAACCTCTATATTCTCAATCCGCGGCTCCCACTTCACCAGCGCAATTTCAATCTCCCGCTTCATAGTACTGACAGTGGTAAAATCCAGGGATTCAAAGGCATAGTCATGGATTCCACAGCCAAACTCCGGATTCCGCAGCCGCTCTCCTTTTCTTGTCATCAGAATAATCCGGATAGCCTCCTGAATATCCTCCTCATAGGACACGGTAGCCATTCTGCCTGTATTCGCATCCACCTGAACTGGAAATTTAAACCCGACTCCCAGAAATGCTTTGGGATTACTCTGCTCCATGAAAACACCTCCCTGACTAATTAATCTTTACCATGGTGCCCTTTATTTCCGCCATACCGCTTGACTCTGCCTTCAAACTGCTCTCTCCCTTAATTTCCAGCATGCCCCCTTCCAGGCTGGTATTCTGCCCTTTCAGCTTCAGTGTCTGGGAGGCTTCTTCCGTAATCGTGTCTGCCTTTAAGGCCGCCGACTTCGCACTGCCATCCAACGTAAGTATGGCATCTCCGCCAACTTCCAGCACCATTTTCTTATCAGCCCGGACCGTTACGGTTCCCTCCTCCCCCTGAATGGAAACCCCATTTTTTCCTTCCTTATCCTGCAGGACAATGGTCTGTTTTTCATCCTCAATCTTCAACTGCAGCTGTCCCGGCGTTTGTATGGAAATGGATTCCTTTCCCTCCTCATCGTTAAATACGATTTCACAGCCTCCTTTGGTTTTCAGCCGCTTCACCGTATTTTTCTCCATCGCTGTTTCCGGCGGAAGGGTATTCTTTCCATTCCAGAGACTTCCAATCACTACGGGGCAGTTTCTGTCTCCCATATGAAAGGCAATCACCACCTCAGCACCCACCTCCGGCAGCAGATACATCCCACATTCCTGAAAGGCATAGGGAGAAGCCACCGGGAGCCAGCTGGTTACATTGCTCCCCTCATTACCCAGAAAATATTCTGCCTTTACCATACCTGGATGCTCCCCATCCCAGTTCTCCTTCACCACTCCGGTGGTAATACTGGATATTCCCGTCTTGCTGCCAGCCGGTGCCAGTCCGTCAAAAATCCCCATTACAGCCAGCCTCCTGTTTCAAATGTGGTTTTAAAATTTTCCCCGTTTATCTCGTGATTCACTTCTATGATATAGTATTTATGGTCTCCCAGGTCAGCCTCCAGGTCTTTTACCTTCACATAGCGCCCCGGTACCAATTCCGGCAGTCCTACTGCCACTCCTCTGGCACTGCACAGACTCCATGCCTTTGCGGCGGCCAGAGCCTTTGCCCTCTGATTTACCTTTTCCTGGGTATCTGCATCCGGGTCGGATATGGTATGCACAGGTGTCTGCGACAGCAGTTTCTTCTGGGTATCTGCCGTCTCCACCTTTTCCTTTCCTGTCAGGGCGCTCTGTTTTTCCGGGTCATAGCCGGACACCTCGATTTGCAAATCCATGTAAGCTTCCTCCACCTGCAGAGTATACAATTCCCTTCCCAGTGTCATCGTCATAATAGGAGTCTTTTCCTTACGCGGTGTCCGGAAATATACCTTGTCCGCCAGCACAAAAAACTCTCTGTCTGCCTTCCCTGCCTGAATGATGTCATGCGTAATAAAGAAATAGTCATTGTTCTGCTGGGAAACCGGCTTTACCAGATTATCACTGGTGGCGTCGACACTTGCCGAACAGAGACCCGAATAATTTTTCAGAATCTGATTCACTGCGTCTGAATAATTCTTTACGTCATACATAAGCTGTCTGCTGCCACTCAGCATCATCAGCCTCCTGGCATCCATCAGCGTCACCACTAACACAGGAATTTCTCCATATTCTGCCCCCAGCATTGCCACAA
The DNA here is from genome assembly GCA_022510605.1 of Lachnospiraceae bacterium. GTDB lineage: Bacteria > Bacillota > Clostridia > Lachnospirales > Lachnospiraceae > Eubacterium_F. The sequence continues at coordinate 32,524 of JAFLTB010000006.1, read as the reverse complement.
ACCCCTTAAAAATCATTTGAGCAGAGGAAAGGTAGCCGAGCTCTACCTCCACAACGCTTCCCAGTGTAAATTTGCTTTTCACCTTGCTGGCAAAGGAATGGGATTCCTCGTCATAGATATCCGCCAATCGAAAAACCACCATACTGGCTGCCTCTAAGGAAAGTTTGGCCTTGAAATCCAGAATTGACAAATTCATCGTAGAGACCAGGTCTACGCCGTTCATTTTAATCCGTATGAGTGGCGCACAGAAACCATCGTATTTCTTTTTCAGAGCCTCATAGGTACATGACGCTGTCATCAAATCTGCCATAACCAGCCTCCCTGCTCATACTATTTTTGCAGTGCCGGTACCTTCAGACTGGTTCCAGCCGGTACCTGCAGGGGCTCCATAATTCCATTTGCCCGGGCAATTTCCCGCCAGCAAGCCGTATCTCCATATTCCTGCTGTGCAATGCTCCACAGGCTTCTATCCGAGGTCATGACAATACATTTGGTTCGGTCTGGCGACTCCTTTGGACTGAGCATTTCCGTCTCTATTTCCAATGCATCCAGTGATAGCAGGGAAAACTGCACTTCAGCCCGTACCGGCATGCCACCAGTTTCAAACATGGTATAGCGGGTATTGACATTTTTCACAAAGCCCATGAGTATCAACGAGCCCCACTGAAATGTGACCTGGGGCGGCCGATGTACTTTTCCCTCAGCATACACTAATCCCATCAGCGTCTTAGTATATTCCGTTACATCTGAGCCCGATTTCCTGCTGGGTCTGGTCAAAAGAGCACCTTTGACTTCATAGGAGGAACTGGTATCAAAAAACAGTTTTAAGTTCAATGTGGAAGACCTTCCTCCCATGTACTGCACGATGGGCGAATCTTTCCCCTGCACTTTTTCTTCTAAAAAATTCCCCATTGTACTGATACTTAACTCATCCGGATTAAACTGGCATACAAAAGTCACTGTCGTTCCCGCTGCTGTCTCAATTTTTAACTGGGCATTATTGGTGGCTTTTCGTGAAATCCCCCGCACAAGAGACAAAATAGATGACATATATTCCCCCTTCCAGAACAAATAACTTTTTTTACATGTTAATTTTACCCCATGGTAAAGTATGTCTGCAACATAAGCGACACCAACAGCAATGTTTGCAACGCAAACGACAATGTCAATATACATCAGAATCACATCCTGTGATGAGTGCTTTTTACATATTACAACTACAAAAAAAAGAAAATTGTGCCTTTCTATGTTTCCATTTGCCAAAATACACCTTTTTGTACTTGAAATCCAACCAAATAAATATATAATTATTAAAAAAGTATAAGGATTTTAGAAACAAAGGAGGAAATTATGTACCGAATCGCTATATGTGAAGATGATTCCAAGGCGGCAATACATTTGCAAAAAATGTGTAACGAAATTCTGAGAAAAAAGGATATTACCCATAAAATAGAAATCTTTAAAAGTGCAGACACCCTGTCCAACTTTCTACAAAAAGACGCCTCTGCCTTCCATCTGCTTCTTCTGGATATTGCAATGGACGGCACAAGCGGTATGGAATTTGCCAGACAGCTTCGCCGCAGAAAAAATCTGGTCAGCATTATCTTTGTGACTGCCTACGAGGATTACCTGTTAGATGGGTATGACGTCCAGCCCATACAGTATCTTCTTAAACCTGTCAGCCATAAAAAACTGTCCGAGGCCATACATATTGATTTACAGCGCAACTATACGGCCAAAAACATTCTTTTAAAGTCTGGCAGCAAACATCTCTCTCTGGAATATAAACAGGTTATTTTTATTGAAAGTATGAATCATACCCTTCTTATTCACTCCACAGACAAAACACATCCCGTATATATGAGCCTTACCAAAGCACAGAATCTCTTTCCTGCCAGCCATTTTGCCCGGTGCCACAAAAGTTATCTTGTCAACATGGACTGGATTGCCGACATCTCACGAACTTCCCTTTCCCTCAAAAACGGCGAAACACTGCCGGTTGGCCGCAGTCATCAGCTGCAGCTTCAAAAAGATTTTATCCGTTTTTTAACTCATTTTTAATGCTGTCTTTACAGAAAAAACTGTATCCGTATAACTAATATCCAGAATACTATGATACTTTTTTACAATCTGGGACATACGCTGAATTCCATACCCATGAAAAAGGCCGTTATTCTTACTGCTGATAATTTTCTTTTTCCCCATTTTATGAATATAGCCTGCATAAGAATTTTCACAAGATATTGTAAGATACATTTCCTTTAATTCGATTTTCAGTGTGCAGTACCGCTCTCCCGGCTCACTGACTCTGCTGCTCCCCTCCAAAGCATTGTTCAAAAGATTACATAGAAAACTGATTAAATCTTTTTCTTCCATCCCCAGTGCCTCCGGCACTACTGCTGCTGCCGTAAACCGGACACCAGCGGTTTCCATCCGGGAGGCATAGCCCCGCAACAGCATATTTAGCAGAAAATGTCTGCTGTACTGCCTGTAATGCAGCTTTGCCGAGTCCCTGCCTACTTTAGCCAGATATTCACCCAGCTGGTCATACTCCTTATCCTTATACAAAAGATTCATGACCCAGATACTGTTTTTAATCTCATGACAAATGGCATTCACCTGCCGAATATCCTGTTTCATCTGCAAAATCTCTGACTCTATCTCCCGGCTCCGCTCCATCTGCTGTTTTTTCCTTTTTCTCCCATGCCAGACAAGACATAAAATAATACATACCAAACTCCCTATAATCACAACATCTCTCATCGCAGGTCTCCCTGTTCTCTGTACTTTTTTATTCTATTCCATAGCGCATTTTTTCCAGCCGCCACTCAGCCATAAAGGAAGCCATCCCGGCATCCCGTTTTTTTCCCGCCCTTCCCTTGGGTATGGCCTCCTGCATTTGTCGCTGCTGCTCAGCCAGTTCCCCCAGTTTTTCTTCCTGCTGTTCTATTTTCTTTATCAGACTGTTTATCTGCTGTCTGTCCCGGACAGCCGTTTCCTCTCTTAGCTTCCACTCTCTCTGTATTTCCTTTACAGTCTGGACAATCTGCCCGTCTCCACGGCCCCTTCTTCCCTGCAGGCTCTCATTATAACGATTATACTCCGCAAAGGGGTCTCCGGCAGAAGTCTGGAAAGAAGGCGTCCATCTGCCATCCTCCACCAATGAATCTTCCCTGGACTCCGGCAGCTGATATATAAGATTTACTGTCTCTCTCCGAGCCACGTTTACCTGCTCCCGCTGCTCTGCTCTGAACAGTTCCCGCCACACCGCCTGGGGTTCTTCCATCCTTTCATACAATGGGATATTCCATACATGGACAGGCTTATTTTCCGTTATATGATTTGTGCCTGTCTGCTTTATGTTGAACTGCCTGTTGAGCCAACGCAGAAAAGCCAGGGTAAAACGCTCTCCCCGGCCCCTTTCTATCCTTTTTTGCATCTGGCTTTCCCAGAAATTCCTATACCCTGTTTGCAGGATATACCGGGCCTGTATAGACTCCCATAGTTTTTCTGTTCTCCTTACGGTACGCTGTCGTTTGGTTTGATGTTCTATATGTTGTTCTGCGCGTCGTTCTGTGCGTCGTTCTGTGAGTTGTTCTATGAATCGTTCTGTGAGTTGTACCCCCGGCTGTCTTTGGAGTTGATTATAATATACATGCAATGCCATATTTTCTGCTTGCCATGTAAACTCCTGCCCAGGGAATATGCGGTTGTCAATATCCTGTAATGTATTCTGTGAGGTGTTATTCCATCTATGGAAAATTGAATTTCCCATATTCTGCAACCTGTTTTGCACATAAGAAACAGCTTCCTGCTGTCCTTGGAACAAATTATAATATACCTGCAGTGCAATATTTTCTGTATGCAATGCCGTCTTCTGCGTATGGGATATGTAACTGTCTATATTCGGTAACGTATTCTCTCCATAGCGGAAACGGCGCTCTGTGTGATAGGACAGCTGAATTGAAGCAGTTTCTATTCGCTCCGCCGCAAATCTCCCGGCTCCTGCAGACAGGACATGCCTTACCCGCTGAGAATACATTGCCAGCTGAGAATATACTGCCAGCTGAGAATATACTGCCAGCTGAGAATATACTGCTTGCCGGAAATACGCTGCTCCCCGGGTATACTGTGTTTGCAAAGTATACCTTGCCTGTATACTCTTCCATAACTCTTCTGTTTTCCACAGCATGCCCTGTAATACGGTTTGAGCGTTTATGCGGGGTTCCATATACCATGCTGTTGACTGCTCGATAAGCTGTACTTCCTGCTGTCCCTGGAACAGATTATAATATACTTGCGGTGCAATATTTTCTGTATACAATGCCGTCTTCTGTATATGGGATACGTAACTGTCTATATTCTGTAACGCATTCTCTCCATAGTGGAAACGGCGCTCTGTGTAATAGGACAGCTGAATTGAAGCAGTTTTTATTCGCTCTGCCGCAAATCTCTCAGCCCCTGCAGACAAGACATGCCTTACCTGCCGGGAATACATTGCCCATAGTTTTTCTGTTTGCCACAACGTGTGTTGTAGTAGAATTTGAGCGTCTATGCGGGGGTTTATGCGGGGCTTTATGTGCCATTCTATTAACTGCTCTATAGGCCGTACTTCCTGCTGCCTTTGGAATAAATTATTCCCGGCATAGAAAATTGGATTTATCACGTTCTCCAGCCCGTTCCACCCATAAAGAACACGGTACTCCGTATTATACGACGGCTGAATTGACGCAGTTTCTATTTGCCCTGCCTCAAATCTCCCAGCTCCTGCAGGCAGGGCATGCCGTATCTGCTGAGAATACATTACCTGATGGGTATACACTGCTTGCTGAGTATACACTGCTTGCCGGGCATACCGTGTTTGCAAAGTATACCTTGCCTGTATACTCTCCCATAACTTTTCTGTTTTCCACAGCGTGTGTTGTCGCAGGATTTGAAGTTTGATGTGGGGTTTGATGTAGTTTTTTATGTGCCATTCGATTGACTGCTCTATAGGCCGTACTTCCTGCTGTCTTTGGAATATATTCCTGGCATGGAAAATTGGATTTATTACGTTTTCCAGCCTGTTCCACCCATAAAGAACTCGGTGCTCTGTATTATACTGCGGTTGAATTGACGCAGTTTCTATTCGCCCTACTGCGAATCTCTCATCTCCTGCAAACAGGGCATACCGCTCCTGCTGGAAATATACTGCCTGCAGGGCATCCCTCACTTGCAGGGTATACCGGGCCTGTATGTCCTCCCATATTTTCTCTGCTTTCCATATCGTGTTCTGCTGTATTGCCCAGTGTTCTATGTGTTGTTCTATTCGCTGTTCTATTCGCTGACTTCTTTGCTGTTCTGTGTGTTGTTCTTCCCGATGCACTTGGTACACAGGGGCAAAAGAAGCTGCCATCCTTTGCCGTAAAAAGTAGTATTCTTCTTTCCACCGAAAATAGAATTTCCAGATATGCCAGATGTCTGCCTGTCGTTCCCCGGAAGTTTTCTTCCCTGTCAGTTCCAGCCAGACCAATTGTCTGGAAAGACTGCCATAGATATCATCTGGTGCGTATTTTTCAATGACGCCATTTGCAAAATCCATATTTCCAAAACACCTATGGATTACTGCGCCCCTATATATCTGCTGGCACGGCTGTATTGCCGCAATCGCCTTGCCCACCGGCTGCAGCCTGTCCAGTACACACGCTTCTTTTGCCATAGAAACACCTGCTCCTGCATGCTATCCCGGCATTTCTATAATGCCGGTATGCTGCATCTCCATTCTTTTAATTAAAATTTCTCCGCGGCCTGCATCCAAATCTGTATAACTCACCTTGGTAATAATGCCATGTTCGATAAAAAACGTCCGCTCCGTCGTAGTGCCTTTCTTGACCAGAATCATAATATTGTCAATCTTCAGCCCCTCAATTGCGAACATCATCGGGGCATCAAGTCCTTTTTTCAGGCCCCTTTCAAACACAATGGTATCTGGTCTGCGTTTTGGTTTTTCAAACATATTCATGGTGTCATTGTTTCCTCCATCACCAATCACCTCATATTCAATCTGCGATGAAATATTAGAAATTTTGGAAAAGCTATATTTTGATAAAAGGCCAAGCTGTACCTCAAATGTATAATTTGTGAGATATTTGTCTTCCTTCCGGCCTGCTCCTGCCATACCCCGCCTCCATACTGCGATTTTTTATAACTCAAATGCGTTTTCCGGTTCCTGATTCAATTTACTGTTAATCCGGGAAATCTCCTTACACCACCGCAGACGCTCTAAATGGCTCAGACCCATAATGTCATCATGTCCCCAGTGCATATAATATGCGATAAAGGCCATTTCCTCGTAAAGCTTGTCAGCCGGATATGCTTCTATTGGCCGGCCTCCATAAAATTTACCGGAATTTCCACCTTCCCACTGCAATGCGGACATACACCGTGATATACCGGCATTTCCATTGTATTGATTCTCTGGTACAAATCCTGTAAATACGCCAAATCCATTGTATATAATTTTTCAATTATATTGGTATCCACTGCCGGAAGGGTGCCCAGGCTGGTAATCACCCGGGACAGCAGAATAATGGTAAGATAGCCTGGATTCTGTTGTACCCTTGGGTCACGCAGGGGTAAAATCTCATCTCCTGCATTGGCTAACCGCATCACACCTTCCCTGTGCAAATTGCCATCCATGTCCACATATCCCTTTGGCAGGGTAAATGAAATTTCTGTTTCAAATGACATAATCCACCTCATTTCCATATAACAAAACAACTCGTTGCCAATACTGCAAAATCATGTTATGAAACCCGTGTCATTCCCTCATGGGCAATTTCCAGCGTTTCAATCGCCACCTCAGAGGAGGTCGCATTAAAATCCGGAGCAGTATACTTCATAGGCCAGGCATTGATTACCTGCCATGATGCCGCTGGCGCCTCTTCCTCATCTAACAGGGTAATTGTAATTGTCTTTCGTTCCACCGCTCCGTTGACCCCCGCCGTAATCCATGTATACAGCACCATGGAGTCTGCCAGGCCCTGTTTCAGAGTGATATTTCCATACTTTTTCAGACCCGGGATTTTCATCGGCGTCTGAACCATATCCCCCTCCCTGTATTCCATTACATCAATGGAAGCATCAAAACCGGTCACTTCGGAAAATCCGCCTGCATCCAGTCCATCAATTTCAACTTTATATCTGAATCTACCATGTGGATAACCAGCCATTCCTATTCACTCCTCTCTCATTATTCTGCAGATTCATTGGTCTTCTGTGTAATTCTGAAGATAACAAATTCTGCCGGTTTTACTGGTGCTGCGCCGATGACACAGATAAGACGTCCGTTGTCAATATCATCCTGGCTCATCGTGTTCCTGCCAATATTCACAAAAAATGCTTCCTCTGGTGAAGAGCCTGCCAGAGAGCCGTTTCTCCACAGATTGGTCAGAAATACGCTGATGGTTCTCTGTACCCGCACCCATAGTGTCTCATCATTCGGCTCAAATACCGCCCAGCTGGTATTGGCTTTAATGGACTCTTCGATAAAGATAAACAGGCGGCGCACATTGACATATTTCCAGCTTCCATTGCTGGAAACGGTTCTTGCTCCCCAGACCCGGATGCCCTGTCCCGGGAAGGAACGAATCAGATTGACTCCCTTAGGATTCAAAATATCCTGTTCTCCCTTATTAAACTGACAATCCAGGCCAACACAGGCACGAACCACCTCATTGGCCGGCGCCTTATGTACGCCTCTGGAATTGTCACTTCTCGCATAAATACCAAGCATTGCTCCGGATGGCGGAATCATAATATTTTTCTTATCCAACGGGTCAAATACCTCCAGCCACGGATGATACAGTGCGGCATATTCCGAATCAAACATATCACGGTGTGCCGCTACATCCTGCACCTTCCTGGCATCTCTCGGAATATCCAGCACCGCAAAACGACTTGTGAGATTTTCACAGTGGGCTACCAGGGTCAGCTGTACATTGGGGTCTGTCACTCCCGGCACTGCCATAATGGATACCACGTCATTATCCACAAAGGCCTGAATGCCACTTCGTTTACCCGCACCGTTATCCTCCCCGATAAAGTCGGCAGCAGAAATATTTGACACAGAGCCATTGCTTCCCCCTGTAAGGGACACCACGCTTACCCCCAGAAGTTCTGCCGGCGGCGAAATTGCCTTTTCATCCGCTGCCGGAGCAGACTTTTTGGCATTCTTTTTATCTCCCTCTGCCTCTGGCGCTGCTTTTGCGGCAGGGGCAGAATCGGCCGGATTATAAGAAACGGTTATCAAATCAGACTTTGCCGTCATTTTTTCAATAAAGTTGGAAGCGGAAATATTAAAGGACACATTTTCGTAGGTCTCCGTAATGTCCTGATAGCGAACCTCCAAAGTAACCTCACAGGTGGTAACCACCTTTACCGGAAGCAGATTGGTGTCTACAATCTGGTCCGGAAAATCCTTTTCAAAGGTCAGTATATTATCCTGATTCCTGACTACCTTATTATGTATTGTCTCCCCTTTATCCAAAAATGCCACCACATCGCCAGGATTGAAACCCGCACTGTTTTTGGCACGGTATTTTTTGCCCTCCGGCGTATTCAGTATTTCCAGAATCTGTGTTTTTGCCTTGGCGGCAGGTGTAATGGAAATCCGGATATCATCTCCCCATATACCCGGATTTTTTGCCGAGAATACTACCATCGGATTTTCCTTTGACGGCGCATAGCCCTCCGAGCATTTGGCATCCTTTGGCGCCACACGCATCACAAAGCAGCGGGAACCACCATTTACAAAGAAACTCTCCACGGCATAGGCAAGGAAACGATAATCCTCAAACTCATTCCGGGACAGATAGCCCCCATAGGTTCTCCTGAAATCAGATACATTTGTGACCAGCTGTGGAAGCCCTTCTACCGGGCCCCTCTCTGCCAGTCCCACAAATCCCGCAGTGCTTGTCCCCACACCCTCCATGGGTTTTGAGCCCGACTCAAACTCTTCCACATATACACCTGGTGATAAGTATTCAGCCATACATTCTCAACTTCATCGGATACTTGATGAAATCAAATTCCTCCCTTCTCTCTGTTTCGTTTTGTTGCAAACAGTAAATTTTAACTGTATCCTTATTTTATCCATGGGCTCTCTACAAACTAATAAACAATGAAAAAAATTCAAAAAAATTTTTCCAGAAATGCTTTTCTGCCTTTCCCCTCGTGTTTTAATACTGCCCGGCGCAGTCCCCGGTTCATGGTATTCCAAAGAGAAGCCTTCTGACTGCTCTGCTGTTTTTCCCCCTGCCCTGTCCCCCCGCTTTCATGAAAAGGCAGCAGCTCCCGAAGGGTTTCCTGGCCCTGCCGCCTTGACAGTTTTTCCATCTCCTGAAGCATCTGTACCGGGCGGATGCCCCTGTCCCGGGTATGAAAAGCCGCAGCTCCCACTCTGTCCTTCTCTGAATTAAGCTGCAGTTTTCCTGCCCAGCTGTTCCAGACGGAGCAGCGCTGCTGGTTTAATTCCCTCTGCTCCCGCTGCATAGATGGCCCCTGCCAGTTCTTCTCCTTATTTACTAAAAGGGTATATTCTCCCTTTTGGTTCGCCCCCAGCGACACATTTCCAAAGGCATTTCCCATGCGGAAAATTTCCTGCATCCTGCCCTCTTCATTCTGCTCCTGTCTGACCTGTAAAAGCCCCCGCATACCCTCCTCTCGCTCCTGGGGCTGGTACTGGTGAAACAGTCCTTCGGAGGAGTTTTCCCTTTTTTTCTCATATTCTCTGTCCATATACTCCATCCGCATATTCCTCCGCATACCATACTCTCTGTCCTGCCGGGGGCCGCTAATTCAGATAGGAATGATATACCTGTACCAGTTCCCCATCCGGCTCCAGCCCAAGGTCCTGCTGTAACAGTCGGCAAAACTCTTCATAGAACTGCTTTGCCTTTTTCCATTCCCTCTGCTCTCCATATGCGCATAACATCCCTGCCGCCGCTTCCTCCGAATAGGGGTCCAGTTTCAGGATATTCTGGTAGTACTCAGAAGCCACCGCATAGTCGCTCTCCTCTTCAAACTGCTTCGCCAGCAGCATACATCCCTTTTTGTATATTTCATCATAATAATTCTGTTTTTCCCTGACCCAGTCGTTATCCATATCCTCCAGATAACATCCCCAATAGGTGAGAAATTCCTGCCAGACCTGTCGCAGAGCCGGGATATTCTTTTGTTCCACCAGCTCTGTCAACTGTCCAATCCGGCTTCCGTCCCACTCCATACAGTCCATGCGGATTCTGTATTTTTTATCTTCATAGGAAAGCATTCCCTCTAACCGGTAATCTGACAGCTCTCTGCGGATATTGTAAATCATATTGTGGAGCATGGAAACAGCATTGGCAGGCATCTCTTCCTTCCACAGCACATCTAGCAGCTTACTGCGTCCCACCGCTTTTCCCTGCAAATCCATCAGATAGGCAAACAATTCACTGCCCTTTCTGGTACGCCAGGGCAGTTCTCTGCCATCCTCACACACCGTAACCCTGAAACTGCCAAAGGACTGTACCAGAAGTTGCTTATCCTGGCCAGTCCTGCCCTGTTCGTCCTGTATGGTAATCTGCCGCAGAAGCTCCCTCTCCTCCTTCTGAAGATATGGAAGGGGAAGCCCGGATTCCCGCAACAGAAACAGTACATGACGTATTTGTTTTTCATAGCGCTCTGCCGCCTCGCTATATTTCAAAAGACCGCGGTACAGACTGCGATAGCAGCCAAATTTATTTTCCTTTCCAAAAGCGCTGTCTGCTGTGTTCAGATACCATTCCATGCGTTTATATGTGCCAAGGCTGTAGTAATACTGCGCCGCAATGCCGCATCCTTCCGGCGTCAGGGTGACGGCCTTTTCTTCCAGCCATTTTATTATACTTCCTAAAGTCCCTCTGTCTGTCCGCAGTAATTCATCCCCATGCCTGTCCAGACACCCGGACAGCATCTCTTCCTGTTCTCCCAGCATGGCATAATGTACCATCTGACAGTAATTTTTCTGTTCCAAAAAGTATGCTGCAGCATTCCGGCAGACCTCTTTTTTGTCAGCGCCGCCTGCCCGTTTCAGCAGATAGGTGCGAAACATCCGGCCATATTCATATTCCTGCCCTCCCGACTGTCTGTGCAAAAACGTCCCTCTTTGCAACAGTCTCTGATAGGTACTTTCACTGGCATTTTCCGGCAGTATCTTTTGGCACAGTTCCCAGGAAAATTGTCCCAGTACCGCTGTCTGTATGAGAAGTTTTTGTTCCTCCTTTTCATATGTGTTCCATATCATTTCGTCCAGATACTTTGAAAGGCCGGAACCATTTAATACATCCTCCCAGTCAAGCGGAACTGAAATTTTATTTTCCCCACGCAGAGCCCGCAGTACACAGGCAATTCCCAGCGCCCAGCCACACATATCCTGCGCCGCTGCCTCTGCCAGTTCTTTTTCCACCCCGTACTTCTCTGCCAGCCATGCCTCTGCTTCCGGAGAAGACAGGCGAAACACATCCTTCTCAATCAGCCGTCCATATCCCGCCAGAAGAAGGGGCATCAACTCCCTGGGAATTTCCCCGCAGGTAATAAAAATAATCCTTAAACCGCTGTTCTCGTGCAAAAGCCCGGACAGAATCATTTGCCAGACCTCTGGTGAAGTCAGCTCCTGCACATTATCCAGCACAAGATACGGCTCCTCATACAGAGGAAGCTGCTGAAAAAGTTTGTCTGCATATTCTCCCAAAATCTCCCTGTCATTATCAGTGGCATCCAAGGAGTACCAGAACACATTTTTCCGACTGTCCAGTGCCATTCTGGCAATTACCGCCGTCTTGCCGGCCCCCCGCTCTGCCTGCACAATGGCAAACTTTTCTGTAAATCCATTACAAAGTTCTTTAAGTTCTGAGGGAATCCAGAGGGCATCTGAGATTACCGGGATTCCCAGTTTGTATTTACGTATCATGATGTATATTCTCCATCCTCAACTATGTGTTCTGCTGTTCTTCTGCCTTGTCTATTATAATCCCTTACTAGTTTGCACCTTCGGTGTAGTTAGGGGTGGGCGGCGACGAGTCCATCTGCTCTACGGGTTTCTTCTGTCCTGCGGCATAAGTACCAATACCCGCTTTGAATAAATCCACCAATGCTCCTGCTCCTGCCGCCCATGCTGAAACCTGGCTCGCTGTTTTGTTATCTTTATTCATCAATCCCTGGATTCCGGAGGCTGCTCCAGCCACACCACTGACTATTCCGGCCGCACCACTGAAGGTACTAGCCCACTGCTCCGCCTTTTGAGCTTTACTCATGTCCTTCCCGGGTTTCCCAAATATTTTGTACAGAGCTTTTCCTGCTGTTAATAATCCCCGAAGCGCCCCAGCCCCTCCCTTCACAATGCCGCCCCAGTTTATTACTTTGTCGTCTCCGTTCAGTTTTCCAATATTATTCGCCATACTGCCACCGCTGGCTAACAGACCAAGTATGCCATCTCCAATATCCATCCATTTTACTGCTTTTGCAGCCTTCCTTTCATTCTTATCCGGTATTACCGCTTCGCTTGTATCTGTTCCAATTCCCCCGAACAAGGTCGCCAGCGAAGACAGCGTCGTCATCCCATCTCCTGCCAGTCCAACGCTTCCCGATGCTTCTTTTGTACCATAAACCTCTAAAAGCGCATTGGCTGCACCCGCTGCATTTCCAAGAAAAGTTCCCTGCCAATCGTTGACTACTCCTGCACCTCTTTCGGTAAAAATGTCAAAAAAACCCATATCCCTTTCCTCCTTTCAGGGCACACTATACCTGCTTCAACAGCCGGTTCTGCTCTACCGCCTCCTCAAAGGTCAGTTTCCCATCATTTATCTCTTCCAGCGCCAGATACAGATTACCAAATGTTACTCCCATTAACTCATAAAGTTTTCCTATCTCCTGCACCAGTTCCCCTATTGATTTATCCAAATCCAAAAGGGCAACATACCGCATAAACATCTGATTCCGGGGATAAAAGATTCCAAGCGCCCCTATCGGCGTGTAATAATTCAGGTGAGCCGCCGCTTTTTCCAGTTCTGCCAGTCTCTCTTCTTTTAGCGCAAGACATGGTATTACCATAATTTCCAGCTGCACTACTTCCGGATTGGTGGGATATAATTGTGTCTCAAAGAGCGCCAGCCCTCTTTCCCCCTCTACGGTAGTAAACAGACTGCGGAGGACATATTCTCCGTCATCCAGTTTTTCCAGTGCGTTTTCCTGTGTCATAGCGCCAAAGTGCTCCTCCAGCTTTTCAAAAAATTCCTTTTTCCACTGCTCGTCCATCCTTTCATCACACCTTTCGTCTTTATCCCCGGCACATATCTCCCAGCCGGCTCCTACTGCCCCAGATATCCAAAATCCTCCCGTCCCAGCACCTTGCCATATTTTGCGTAATTCAGTTTTACTGCCTCTATCAAATCAGCATTGACTAATCCCCGGTGCTCCGCCGCCGCCAGATATGCCGCATTGGTCAGAATTTCCTTGATGCTGCTTCCCGACAGTTCAAAGTTCTCTGCAAAAAACGCAAAGTCCAGCTCCTCATCCAGAGGCGTCTCCTTTGGCAAAATCGTCTGCCACAGCTGCAGCCTCACCTCGGATGATGGGAAGGAAAAGTTTACCATAAACCGGATTCGCCGCCGAAAGGCGTCATCTATATTGGTGGCATAATTCGTAGCCAGAATGGCAATTCCTTCGTAATCTTCCAGTTTCTGCAGCAAATGGGCTGTCTCCGCATTAGCATTGCGGTCATGGGAATCCTTTACCTCCAGCCTTTTGGCAAACAGGGAATCCGCCTCATCAAAAAACAGCAGTGCATTGACATTTGCCGCCCGCCGGAACAAATCTGATATATTTTTTTCTGTTTCCCCTATATATTTACTCACAATCTGGGATATGTCAATACGATACAGCTCCAGTCCCAGTTCATTGGCAATCACCTGTACTGCCATGGTTTTCCCGGTTCCCGGCGCTCCGTAGAACATAGCACACACGCCCCGGCCATAGGCGGTCTTTCTGTGAAAGCCCCATTGCTCTCCTACCACATTACGGTACTTCATCTGGTTGCAAATCATCTCCATCTGGCGTCTCTGCTCGTCGCTGACTACCAAATCCTCCCATGTATACACAGCCCGGATTCGCTGGGCAGAACGGCCAAGCTGGTTGACAGACTGCTGTGCCACGGCGTCCCGCAGTTCCTCTTTGCCAATGACATCTTTTCCTGCCGCCTGTCTGGCAAGCTCCGCTGTCCGCAGTACTTCCCGCACTCCCCGGGGTGTCAGTATGTACTGGTTGGCACATATCTGCAAGTCCAGTTCCTCTGCCACCGGATACTGCAAAGCATACGTCCGCCAGAGAATTCCCCGTTCCTCTGCTGAGAGCATTGGCAATTCCATATAAAACACATGGAGCCTCTGTCGTAACAGATAATCTGCCTTTTCCAACGATAGCCAGAACGAGAGTACATATTCCTGGGCCAGATAATCCAACAGACTTCCCAGACCGGGCGGTGTATTCTGATTGTTTTCCTGTTCCTTGTCCGCCTGCGGCGGCTCATATCCATAAAAACAGAGCAGTGTTCCCAAAAGAATACTCTCTAATGACAATTTCCGAAGCAGTCTCCGCATCTCTGGCTGTGTGGCACTCAACAATTTTTCCGTGTCCACAAAGAGCACATTGACTTCCAGTTCTGCCACAGCTGCTTTTATTAAAAAGCGCTTTCCAATGCCTGCCGCTCCATATAACTGCAGGATATTTCCTCGCTCTGCCGGATTTTTCATCCATTGTGTAATATGGGAGCAAAGCTGCTGCACCTGCTTCTGACGCACCAGCACTGGCTCTATCCCCTGTTGGTAGTGCCATACCTCTGCCAGCAGGGAAGCCTCCCTGTCTATTTCATTTCTGCCATACAGACAGGCACAGACTCTCTCACACAGTACAAACATAATATTAACTGCATTGTACTCCGTGACCTCCGTCACTTCAAAAAAATACCGGAATAATTTCCCCCGGCGCTGCATGGCGTCTGCCATTTCCTCTCCTGGCAGCTCCGCTCCCAGCTCATACAGGGAAGCTGCCAGCCGGACCGTGGGATGCTTAAAGCGCACATCCCCCTGCAGGTACGAAAAAAAGGTCTCATATTTCGCGTCATAACTTACGGCAAATCCCAGCAGAAACAAAAATTCCTCCCAGGGCGAAAATTTCATCTGCTGTACTAAACGGCAAAATATAAATTCTCCTGCCCTTTCTGTCAGCCGCAGTCTGGTATGGATATGGAACCACGCCGTCTTAATGGAGGTTTTTGCTTTTTCCCCGGAAAATTCTTCCGTTACGCCTGTTTTATCTCTGGAAACCTCCCGCAATAGCTCCTCTACATAGAGCGGTACCCCTCTCAGATGCAGCTGCTCCATCCGAAGCTCCTCCTCGCCCTTCTGCATGTGAATTTTCATAAGCACTGCAATGGAGAGCATAATATCCAGACAGCAAAATAAATCCCGCCAGTATTCCCGCTCCCCCTCATAGGCAAGATACCGTTTTTTCTCATCAAAAAATTCCGGATACAGGTTCCTAAGCTCCATCCTTTTTCCTCCGTTTCCGATGCTGGAATTTTCTGCTTTCCTATAGTGTAATCCTGTTTACTCTACATTTCTATAAACAAAGCAAAAAACCCACAAATCAAGGGGAGCATTTGATGCGAAACATCACTTCTGCTCCGGGAGATTTGTGGATTTTCCTTATATACTTTGAAACTATCTAATGCAACAATTCTTTTTAGCACAACGGCGCTAAGCCTTTATCTTCTAAAACTCCATCACTGCGTCTGTCATCTGGGACAGTTCATCACATTGCAACTGCAGGCTGCCAAAAAATACTGCTCTGCTGTAAATGTCCTCTTCGTCTTCCGATTCTACCGTATACAGCACCTTCTTCATCTTTTTGTCACCTTGTTCTGTTTTCAGAGGAAGTTTTGCATAAACACTGCTTTTCTTGAATTCGCTGATTTCCCTCTGCATCATAGCCGCCATATATTCCCGGGCCGGGTCACCTTTCATCGAGCGGAGGACGCTTAACTGCCCCTGCACAACACTATGAACTTCCTGCTTGGACTTACAGGTCTTTAGCCTTTGCCGGAGAGTCTTTCTGGAAGTTTCCACACGTACAGCAATTTTATATAGTTCCGGATTGTGAATGCGCAGATAACTGAGTTCCTTAGCCGTCAGTTTTTTCCCGGCTTTCATTTTCTGCTCAATTCTCCGTCCGTACTCCTGCCGTTCCGCCTCACTCATTCCTGCGGTCGGGTCTTCCATTGCACCAATTAATTCCTGCCACATGGCCTTTTTCGGGCTTGCATTTGTATTATATGCTTCCGGTGTATTCTCTGATTCTTTGGCTGCCCGTAACATCATTCTGTCCATCATACCTATACCTCCTGACATTTCTTCTGTCTTATTTTCTAAAACATGTCTGCAGAGAAGGCACCTCCCTGTATCATCCCTACTGGAATATATATCGGCAGATTTATCTAAATCATTGAAAATCTGAATTGCATTTTGCAGAAACGAACTACTATGTATATTTCTCCGAATATATAAAATACTAAAGGGGAGCACTATAAAAACTACACAGGAATTAAAAGTTTTTATATTCAACTTTAAAAACTTGTTGAATTTCTGCATTTTTTATAGTAAACTATGTTTGAGGTGATTTGTATGGTTATAAGGCAGGAATATCTGGACAAATTAATCAAATTAAGGGATAAACGAGTGATTAAGGTAGTCACGGGAGTCCGACGCTGTGGCAAATCCACTCTCCTCCAGCAATTCCGGGAATACCTACGAGATTGTGGTGTAGAGGAGGCAAAAATTATTTCCATTAATTTTGAAGATATAGCATACGGCCATCTGCTGGACTATAAATCACTATACACTTATGTGAACGATCAACTGGTTCCCGGGGAGATGACTTACGTTTTTCTCGATGAGGTTCAGAATGTCCAGGATTTTCAAAGGGCCGTTGACTCGCTGTTTATCAAAGAGAATGTAGATGTATATATCACCGGCTCCAACGCACATATGCTGTCAGGAGAATTGGCAACTCTGCTCTCCGGCCGGTATATTGAAATACAGATGCTGCCTTTCTCTTTTGCCGAATATTTTGAATTAGTACAAGGTGACCGTCGGGATGCCTGGAATACCTACTTTCAATACGGAGGATTTCCTTATGCTGCCCAAATTGAGGAGGAAGATATCCGTAGAGACTATTTGTCCGGCATATATAACACCGTTTTGTTAAAGGATATTGTTGCACGGAAAAAGGTACAGGATGTTCCCCTTTTGGAAAGTATCACAAAATTCCTCTTTGACAATATAGGAAATATCGTCTCATCCAAAAAAATTGCGGACAGTCTCACATCCTTCGGCAGAAAAACCACATCCGTAACCACAGAAAACTATATTAAAGCTCTGATGGATTCCTTTATTTTATATAAGGCAGAACGATATGATGTAAAAGGGAAACAGCATTTGAAGTCTTTGGAAAAATATTACTTGGTAGATGTGGGGCTCCGTCGATTGATTCTGAAGGATAAACATACCGATATTGGACATATTCTGGAAAATATTGTTTATTTGGAGTTAATCCGCAGAGGATACCGGGTTCAAATTGGAAAGGTGGGAAATTTGGAAATAGATTTTGTGGCAGAAACTGACGATAACCGAATCTATTACCAGGTAGCAGCAAGTGTCCTTGATTCAAATACCTTTGCCAGAGAAATTGCGCCATTGAAAAAGATAGCAGACCATTATCCTAAATACATCATTTCCATGGATGAGGTATCCATGAATGATGACGGAATCCGGCAGATTAATGTGGTGGATTTTCTATTGAAATCCTGGTCTATCTAAATTCTTCTGTCAGATTTCTTTTGAAGAGGCTGCTTAATGCTTCTTTTGCATCCTCCGCCTGGTACAATATTCGATAGACGGCATTGCATATAGGTAAATCAATTCCATAATTTTTCCCCAAATACCGTAAAGCTTTTACCGTATAATATCCTTCTGCTAATCTTTCAAACTTGTGATGTTTTATAAATCTTTCGCCAAATTCCCGGTTATGACTATGTTTTGTAGTGTTTTACAATATTGTCATTGGGAATAAATCGTCTACTTCAACCTCTCCCTAAGCCAGGCATCTTCCTCCTCACTAATCTCTGTAGAACCAAAGCCTGCCCGTTCCATAATTGAGAGAAAACGCCGTTTCTCTCCTTCCCCCATATGTAATTTCCCTCTTGCCTGCAACAATTCTATCTGCTCCTCATAATTGATGCGCTCGGATAAACCATTTACATCATGTTCCATTTTGCGAACATATCTTTGATAAGAATGTACCAGCTTATCGTTACGCCCTAAATCCGCATATCGAAAGCGGCCATACAGGAATCGGATTCCTGGCACAAAGCAGAAGAGAATAGCGATAAAAGCAATTAAGCCCCCTATAATTTTCAACAAAGACTGCGTAACCTCCCCAAAATCCTGCGTATCTGACAGGATATTTGCTGTCCCCGCACTATCTGCCATTTCTCCATTCATAACATTGCCAAAGAGGCGCATCAGGATATTCGACAGACTCTGTCCCCCTCCTGATTCCAGACTGGCCGGTGTAATATCCACTACACGCCATCCAGTACCATCACTCCAAACTTCCACCCAGGCATGTGCATCCGCATCCAGGACATTCACACGGACCACACCACTCTGGTCAATCTCCGTATATCCCTGGTGGTACTCTTCTGCACTGGCATCCAAGAGAGCTTTCCCTTCTTCACCGATATCTTCCGGATCCACCGCATAGCCCTCTACATATCTGGCAGGAATCCCCAAACGTCGAAAGATCAAGGTGGCTGCACTGGCAAAGTGCGCACAATAACCGCGACGATTTTCCAACAGAAAATAATGCACAAAGTCTTTTCCATAGGGAGTAACTCCCGGACGATAGCTATATGGTATATTCTCCGCATAATATTTTTTCAGACGGGATACATTTTCTACCAGACTCAGTGAATCATCCATTTTTGCCAATGCAATGGTTTGGTCCACTGCCTCTGCGTCCTCTATTGGTACATCCAAATAAAGTTCTTTGCTGCTTTCCAGATTCCAGTCTACTTGCAGTGATTTATTTTCATCGGTATACATATAATCCGTATTATAGTAGGTATAAGTCTGGCTGCGCCCTACCCACACAGCCTTATCTGCATCCATGGAATAATATGGCAAATACAGCCCGGATTTACCTCCCACATTGTCTACCTGTATCTGTCCCTGGCCTATATAATCTGAACCCTGCGTATAGGCTTCACAGATTGCCTCTTCTGTCTGCTGGGAAATATTCTGCACAGATTCCCAGCGATTTCTAACAGGCTGATATTTTCCTCCGACAAACTGTCGCAAATAAAAACGTTTCATACTCGTAGGCACAAAAGTCAGTGTCAGATCTGTTTGATAATCCAGCCGTATTGCGCTGACGCCTCCTAAACGTCCACTGGTCAATCCGCCCACATTGTCATAAAAATTGAACAGACCTGCAATACCAACGATAGCCAAATTTTCAACCGTCTCTCCCGTCTGCTTTTTCCATGCTCCAGCCGGATAACGCTCATGAAAATCATCTTTGGGAAACAGGATGCTCAGAAATATCAACACAATTAATATCACTGCGACAAGCAAAGCACTTGCCTGTGACATAGTTCGAATGGAATAAATATAGGAATATGTATGCTTATTTCGTTTGTATTTCCTGTCGGAAGTTTCCAATTTGTAATGTTTGGAACGATGGATCATATAGGTCAAAAAAACGCCCCACAAAAATTGCAAAACATAAAACAACTCTGGCTCTAATTCTAAATACAAAGGCATAAACAGACAAAAGGTAATCGCCATGATAATCATGAGATAACGCATTTTCCGCGACACCAGAATATTGATAATCAAACAGCAGACAATACCAATATAGCACATGGATACCGTTACCGCCAAGGGACGATTCGATATCTGCTCTCCATAACTACGTATTACATCTGATTTAAAATACCTCGATACTTCCTCCCCAAGCTCGTTCATGACACCATAGAAACCACTGCTAATATAGTTTCTAAGCAAATAGCCCCCCATCACCATCAGAACCAAAATCAGAATATAACCAAGGTTTTCGATGATATGATTGTAATATAAGAGTACAAAAAGAATACTGGCAGCAAGAAGTACCAGTTGAACAATCAACACATGATAATCCACATTCAAAGCAGAGAGTACCGACCCTATCCCGCCTGCAACCAGGCAATAAACGATCAAAGCCTTCAAAAGCAACGTCAGAATACGCGGTTCTGACTGCTGCAGCAAGATTGTATCTGCACTCCAAACTCCATCAAGCAAATATTCTTTTTCTGCTTTTTTCCGTTTTCTAAACATGGGAAATCACCATCCCATCTGCTTTTCCCTGTACCATAGATAAATAGACATACGACTGTACTAAGGGACGCACCTTTTGTAATAATTCTGGCAGACCAGAAGCGGACTTAGAAGAACGGCCATGGAACACTTGTATAAAGCTTTCCTTACGTTCTTTCTCTTCCGTAATCAAAACTTCCTGAAAATCATACTGGCACTCATCCCACCATAACAAACGCACCGGCACATATTCCTGCAAAAAGGCTTTACTCAGACCATAGGCCAGACGCATAATCTCTGTAATCGCCATAGCATCTCCGGATAAATCCAACAGCAAAATCACCTGACTCTGGGCAACACCCGTTCTTTCTTTTACCATTAACTCATCTTTTTTGGCAGATAATTTCCAATGGATATCTTTGATACGGTCTCCCGGACGATATTCCCTCATATCTGTGACCTCCGCAAAATCATACCCTTTCGCAAGGCTTTCTTCTGCTTCACTGATTCCCGTCTGAAAGTTTGATTTCTGCTCTGTCATTCCTTCCTGCTCCTTTGGCAGAATCACAGTTTCCCCCATAGCAGACATGTCCAAAGAGACGGACACCAGACCCAACAAGTCTATATATTCCATCCGCTCAATCTGCAGCCGGATTAAACCACAATATTCAGAAACAAGGGACAAATCAAAATGCTCCGTAGTTTTCATCGAAATTGGCATATCAAAATTAATCTCGCCGGAGGTGCCAAAAAAGACATTTTCTACCTTTCCTTTCAAAGTACAAGCCATGGAGATACCATATCCGCTGTTTTTAATCTGTATGCGCCAAATTCCCGCCTCTCCCTCCTGCATTGCCTGTCCAAAAGGCTTCGCTGTTACCGAGAGACTATCCCGCATCCACCATGCCAGAGCAACCGACAAAATCGGCAATAAAAACAGCAAAACAAGTACCGTCAACACAAAGTGGCTATGTAAAAAAATCTGAAGAAAAATAAGCAGTATTAACATAAACAGATAAGCAATGTCCCGAAAGAGCCGTAAATGAATCCGGCTTTTTGTTTTCTGCTCCATACCCATCCTCCTTCTCTGTATTGCAGAGTTTCTCAGGTTCTGGGAGTTTTCACCTGATGCTGCAGCTTACGAATCGCTTCTGCCTTCGTCAATCCCTCTGCCCTGGTTCTGGCACTGCATTTCAGCCTATGTCCTAACACATCTGTCAATACAGTTTGTACATCCTGCGCTGTCACAAAATCTCTGCCATGCAATACTGCCATCGCCCTTGAAATCCGCAATAATGCAATCGTTGCACGGGGACTTCCACCCGTCTCAAAAAGTTCGCTTCTCCTTGTTTCTTCCACTAACGTAACGATATAATCATAAATACTTTCATGCACAAATACTGCTTCTGTATCCTCCCGAACCTGCAACAGTTCTGCCGCAGTAATAATCGGTTTCACCTGTTCCACCAGATTGGCAGCTTCCCCCTTCAAAATATTAATAGCATCTTCATGCGCCGGATATCCCATAGAAACGCAAATCATAAAACGGTCCAACTGAGATTCCGGCAGCATCTGGGTTCCCGAAGAACCAGTAGGATTCTCTGTCGCAATGACAATAAAAGGGTCTGGTAATTCTCTGGTCACACTATCTACCGTTGCATGCTGCTCTTCCATTACTTCCAAAAGCGCAGATTGTGTTTTCGGAGAAGTACGGTTAATTTCATCTGCCAAAAATAAATTGCAAAAGACCGAACCCGGATGATATTCAAATTCACAGGATTTATTATTATACATGGAAAAACCTAAAATATCGCTGGGCAATACATCCGGTGTGAACTGCACACGTTTATAATCCAAAGACAGGGCTCTCGCAAAGGTAGTTGCCAGTGTGGTTTTACCAACACCGGGGATATCTTCCATCAGAATATGCCCCCCACTAATCACAGCTGCCAACACACGCTCTACGACCTCTTCTTTCCCACGGATGACCTTATTTACCTCATCCTGTATTGCACAAAGCTTATCATAATACTTGTTTTTTTCTGCCATATTTGTACTCCCTATCTCTTTCTCTTTTCTGAAAGGCTTCGTCTTTACTTCCAATTCATAATTTTTTTAATATCACAATCCCGTACTACCTTTTGTATCTGGTCACCATAAATCCCATTGTCATCTTGGATTCCAAATGCTTTCCATTCTGCCACATCTGCCCAGGCATATCGACCGGGTTCAAGGACTCCATCCTCTACTTTCCAAAAGTCCTCTGCCAACAGGGTTTCCCAATCTTTTATCATTTCTCCATCAAGATTGTATAATCCTGCCTCCTTTTCTTCTTGCTCTGCACTTTCTTCCCTTGTTTCCGTATCTTTCTCTGTCTTTACGCTTGCCTCTTTCGCTTTCTCTGTACCACCACATCCTGTCATTGCCATGCAGCAACACAGCATCAATGTAAAATCCTGTTTCTCATGCACCATCCTCCATATTATCATTGTCAAATAGTGTACCCTTTTGACACCCAAGTACATAAAATACTCTACCAAATTTTTGTATATCAGGCAACAAATTCTTTTGTTTCTAAAAGTTTCCTGCTTCAGGCAGGTAAGACTCTTCGGCTAATTTGTACTCTATTCCTTACACCTTCCACAATCCGAACACCCATTACAAATCAGCTTACTCCCGCAACATTCACAATTCCTGCGGTAATGCGGCACATACATCATTTCCTCCGGAATCTCCATCCCAAAACGGTCTGTGAGTTTCCATTCCATCGGTTTTCCCACATAATTCATGCCAGACTTATATGCCATCTCACTCTGCACCTGCTTTTTCGGCATATAATAGCGTTTCCCATCTTTTATAAAAACCGTTCCGGTTTCAATAAAGCAAAAGGTAATATCGTGAGAGGCGCACTCCGCCCTCAGACTTTTTACCCAGTCAAAGTTACAGGGCCTTGACCCATCATAATTTTCCCCGCCGCAGATTACCTGTTCAATCTGACCATCACCAAGGTATTTCTCAATACTGACCGCACCGATAAACGGAGCACACATAATTCCTTTATGCTTAAATGGCAGCTCCAGTAAAATCGGAATACGCTCGTCTGCCCTCTGCTGGTTTTCACAGGTAACATTGAAGAAAATATTTTCCCACCCGTCGTCCCAATCCTTTGGCAGACAATCTCTGACACGCTGTGGACGCTTTGTGAGCAGAAAAAATTTTACATCCGGGCGCTCCCGCATAATTTGCCAGGCCTCATCCCGCCAGGAATCCGCCTCCTCCAAAAAGAAGTCCGATGTCATACAAACCCGGATCAACTCACCACTCCTGATTTTATATCCACTCTTTCTTTTTTTCTGAATCGGGTATGTAAAGCCTGACTTCGTCCTGTAAATATCCGCACCGTTACGTTCACGCACACGGTCAAGAAAATACATATAACAATTTTCACATCCCTCACTGCATTTCACGCAGCCATGCCATGGATTCCATATATCGTGCATACCATTACCCCAAATCTTTCAATACTGTTCCAATATCTCCATCAATACAGATAGCCTGCCCCCTGATTTCATCCGGGCAAACCGCCTCTTTGGCATTGATACAGGCATAGGTGGCTTTCGGATTCCCTGCTGTCATCTGCCAGAATGGGTACTTGATAATTCCCGGTGTATTATAACCTACACCAAGTTCCAAAAATAATATCGGCATATGTTTCCTTGTACGCAGAAAATTTTCATACCGCTCGGCTGCCCTGTGCCATCCTTCGTCCTCTACAAAAGAATTATCGGAGCGAAGATTCATGGTCATAGGCCTGCCGCAGTGTGGACAGACGGGTAATAACTCAGAGGGAATCCGCATATCTTCCTGCCTCTCCACCATCTCACGGACCTCTTTCTCATTCTCAAAGGTTTCCTGGCAGCAGGGCTCACTGCACTGGAACAGACCGTAATCGCCCTGTGTGTAAAACAGACGCTTTTTATCAATGCCTGCCTTCTGGAAACAGTGGTCCACATTCGTGGTAATCACAAAATAGTCCTTGTCCCTAATCAAGTCCAGAAGTTCCTTATAAACAGGCTTGGGGGCGTCCATGTAGCGGTTAACCGTGATAAAACGGCTCCAGTATGCCCAATGTTCTTCCGGTGTATCGTACTGACAGAAGGCACCCGCATACATATCATGAAAGCCATATTTATCCTCAAAATCCGAGAAATTCTTTCTGAAACGCTCACCGTCATAGGCAAATCCCGCCGAAGCAGAAAGCCCCGCTCCCGCACCAGCCACAACGATTTCTGTATTTTCTAACACATTTTTCAGTTTTTTAATCTGTGTCCAGTAATCCCCGGTAGATTTCGTAATCGGCATCCTTCCAAACATTAAAGATTACCTCCATATCGCTTTTTGTCCCTTCCCTGTAGTCTTTCACTGTCTGCACGGCGATTTCTGCCGCCTTATCATTGGGAAAATGGAACTCCCCCGTGGAAATACAGCAAAATGCAATACTCTTTACGCCGTTTTTCTCTGCCAGCTCCAGACAGGAGCGGTAGCAGGAGGCAAGCAGTTCACAGTGCCGCTTTGTCAATACACCCTGCACAATCGGTCCCACGGTATGCAGGACATACTTGCAGGGAAGATTGTATGCCGGCGTAATTTTGGCTTTCCCCGTTTCTTCCTCATGCCCCTGTCTCTGCATGATTTCATCACAGGCAAGACGCAGCTGCACTCCGGCATAGGTGTGGATACAGTTATCAATACAGCCATGACAAGGGATGTAGCAGCCTGTCATGCCGCTGTTCGCTGCATTGACAATGGCATCACAACGCAGTGTGGTAATATCCCCCTGCCATAAATAAATGTCCTCCGATACAGGCTCCAAATCCGCAAGCTCTGTAATGCCCTTCCTTTCGGTTTCTTCCTGTAGATATTCGTCCTGTATAACCAGAAAATCATCCCTGCTTTCCCCCGGCATACGGATATTAAGCAGGGAGCGGAGCAGCTGCTCTTGTTCCCTTGCACCCTGTGGTATTTCCAAGCCCTTATAGCGGGGCTGTTCCGCAAGAAGTTCCTGAATTAAAAAAGTTCGTCTTTCTGCCTGATTCATTTTTCCATGTCCTTTATTCTATGATTTTTACCCGCCCCGGTTTTCTCGGCTTTGTTTGTGGCTGTTCGCCGTCAATATATCCAAGAATTACAAAACAGATGGCAGAGTAGTTTTCAGGTATCTCACATTCCTTTAGCAACGCCTGCAAGCACTGAAAAAAAAATCCATCCAATCCGTGAGAACCTTCAACGCGAAGCGTTGCCCCGTTGTTGTGAGTTCGAATCGATTAGATGGATTCTCTTTTTTTAATCGTTTTATTCGCTTTACTATCTCTGCACCCGTCCGGAGCCATCGCCCCCGGCAAGCTTGAGAACCTCGTCCATGGACACCATATTGTAATCTCCCTCAATGGAGTGCTTCAGACAGGAAGCCGCCACCGCAAATTCAATGGTCTGCTGTGAATCGTAGCCCTGTAAGCAGGCACAGATAAGACCGCCGCCAAAGCTGTCACCGCCGCCTACCCGGTCAACAATATGCATCTTATATTTTTTACTGAAGTAAAAATCATTGCCATCATACAGCATCGCCGACCAGTTATTGTCATTGGCGGAGAGGGATTCCCTCAGAGTGATGGCCACCTTGGTAAATCCAAACCGGTCTGCCAGCTGTTTTGCCACATCCTTATAGCCCTCATGATTTACCGTACCGGTGGTAACATCGGTTCCCGCAGAACGGATGCCAAATACATCGGCCGCATCCTCTTCATTGGCAATGCAGACGTCTACATACTGGCACAATTCGCCCATTACCTTGCCGGCCTTTTCCTTTGACCACAACTTGTTGCGGTAGTTTAAGTCGCAGGAAATGGTGATGCCCGCTTCCT
Organism: Lachnospiraceae bacterium; assembly: GCA_022510605.1. GTDB lineage: Bacteria > Bacillota > Clostridia > Lachnospirales > Lachnospiraceae > Eubacterium_F. Next base: position 6,138 of record JAFLTB010000006.1, on the reverse strand, counting down.
TTGCTGCCTTGCAGGCCTCCAGACAAATTGCCGCCACTTCGTCATTCAGCGCTGGCGTAATGCCGGTAAAATGAAACCATTCTACGCCCTCAAAAATTTTCTTCCAGTCAAAATCCTCCTTGGAGGCAGTAGCAATGGAAGAACCAGCCCGGTCATAAATTACCTTGGACGGTCTCTGGGACGCTCCTTTTTCCAGAAAATAAATTCCCACACGGTCGCCGCCCCGGACAATATCTGTGGTGTCCACACCATATTTTCTCAGAGAATTAACTGCTGCCTGGCCAATCTCATGCTCCGGCAGTTTGGTGACAAATTTGGCATCCAAGCCATAATTGGCCAGGGAAACTGCCACGTTTGCCTCACCGCCGCCATAGGTGGCGCCAAAAGTGTCCGCCTGCACAAAACGATAATACCCCTCCGGAGCCAGTCTCAACATTAATTCTCCAAATGTAACTACTTTCTTTGCCATTTCTTTTCCCTTTCTGCGCCGCTTTCGGCGCACTGCTCTATCGTATAATTTATTTTATCCTCTGATTCGTTTTACCATTGCCGCCGCATCCTTTGTCATCTGTCTGATTTCATCAAATTTACCGGCGTCAATCAAATCACCCTTCACCATCCAGCTGCCGCCGCAGGCAAGAATACGGTCATATTTCAAATATTCCTCCACGTTATCCAGATTGATGCCCCCCGTAGGCATGAATTTCAGTGTGGTATAGGGAGCCGCCACAGCCTTTATCATTTTCACGCCGCCGGCTGGCTCTGCCGGGAAAAATTTTACCACATCCAGGCCCATTTCCAGTGCCTGCTCCATCTCACTTGGCGTCTGGGTTCCCGGTGCCACCGGAATGTTCCGCTCAAGACAATGCTTTACCACCTTGGGATTTAGCCCGGGGCTCACAATAAATTTTGCTCCCGCCGCCACAGCCCGGTCAACCTGCTCTGTGGTCAGCACTGTTCCGGCTCCCACTAACATTTCCGGAAACTTCTCCGCCATAATACGGATGGACTCCTCTGCCGCCTCTGTCCGAAATGTTACCTCAGCACAGGGAAGGCCGCCATCGCACAGCGCTTTGGCAAGGGGCTCGGCATCCTTGCTGTCATTCAGCACTACCACCGGCACAATGCCTGTCTTTCCAATCTGCTCTAATACTGTGTTCATGATTACCTCCAAATTCTTTACTCTTTTACCGGAATCTGTCTTTGCAGACCCAATACAAATATCAGTGATTCCACCGCAATCATCATATCCAGTAAGGTCTGTACAAAATAGTATCCACTAAAATCATAATAACTAACCGACACAAAATAGCGGATGGCCTCTTCCAGTTCCAGCGCCGTAGCGAGCACCAGCAGAATAGAGGCACACAGAGCCAGCACCTTAGGCTCCCATCCCTGATAGTATAAAAATCCTATAATAAAACAGATAAGTTCCAGTCCCCCAAGGATATAAAAGCTGATGGCACCGCCTCCGTAACGAACAGATACATAAATCAGATTATCCACCGAGGCCAGTACCATCAGAGCAAATCCCAGTATAATCTGGTTGTCCGCTCCTTCTCCCATAGCCATGCGGTGAATCCCATAGGCAAATAACAGGGCAGCTGCAAAGCCCAGAGGTGTAACCAGCAGATAGATGGCAACCACCAGCATGGAATAATCCTGCGCTTCATAATACTGAACCAGTTCCAGAACACCCTGTACCAGCGAGTAGGCACCAATAATCAAAGTAACCAGTGTAAGAATCCGCAGGGGAATGACCCATGTTTTCCCTGCCAGAGACAATGTGCGCTCTTTATTCATATCAGTCACCACCTTTAATTTCCAGTCGGCATAAACGGACGAAGTACACTGGCCATCTGGTTAATCGGCATGGATTGCAGGTAAATCTTACCCGGTCCTGTCACAATAGTATTAAAGAAGCCTTCGCCTCCCAAAAACTTGTTTTTCATTCCCTTCACCGTCTGAACGTCCATGGTACAAGTTACATCCATAGCTGCCAGATAACCCGTATCAATCAGCATGCTCTGTCCTGCCGCCAACTCATATTCCTTAACATAACCATCAATTTCCACAAAGGCCGTACCACTTCCTGAAAGTCTCTGCATAATAAAGCCCTCGCCGCCAAAGAGGCCTCCTGCCACTTTTTTCTGAAAAGCTACAGACAGCGTAACGCCATCGGTAGATGCTAAAAACGCACTCTTCTGGGCAATAATTTCCTTCTCGCCAATGTCAAAAGCAAGAATGGAGCCTGGAAAACTGGAAGCATAGGCAATCTGTCCCGGCCCGCCTTCCGCTGTATAGTGGTTCTGGAACATAGCCTCTCCACTAAATGCCCGTCCAAACATCTTGCCGAGTCCGCCACCGACTGTCTCCATTTTCATGTTCGGCGTCATCCATGACATGGCGCCTTTCTCAGTAATCATGGTCTCTCCTGCTTCCAAATCACATATAACCACCGGCAACGGTGCCCCTTCAATTGAGTATTTCATATGTAGTACCCCTTTCTAAAATAGAATCTGTTTTCATTTTAGCATAACTTTCTAAAAAAGGAAATACATTTCACTTGAGTTTCTGCTTTTTTTAAATTAAAAAGTATAATATTTCCCATTTCTGGAAACAATGAGAAAAAAGAAAAGGAGAATTTCATTATGCAATTAACCGAAAAAGAAACTACTGTAATCAGGGATTTACAGTCTCAGGAGAAAACCTGTGTGGAAAAATACCGCTTTTATGAGGAATCTGCCAATGACCAGCATTTGAAACAGCTGTTCCGTCAGATTGGCGACCAGGAGCAGGAGCACTTTGACTCATTAGGACAGGTATTGCGGGGGGATGTGCCAAAGGTCAAAGCCGCCGCCACCGGCACCGAAGGCTATTCCCCGGAAACCACCTACCAGGCCAGCGACAATTCCCAGGAAAAACAGCACGACCAGTTTTTGTGCACCGATTCCATTGCCACGGAAAAGCTGGTTTCCTCTACCTACAATACGGATTTGTTCCAGTTTGCCGCTACCAACATCCGCAAACTGCTGAACCACATCCAGACCGAGGAACAGAATCACGCTGAAATGATTTATAAGTATAAGACTGCTAACGGAATGGCGTAAAATCGAGAAACCCTCCCATCAATTCGAACCCCGCAACAACGCGGCAGCGTCTCGCGTTCGTAGTTCTCACTGATGGGAGGGTTTCTCTCCGCTTAGCACGACGGTGCCAGCACTACGATGCTGGCACCCTGTAAAGCGTGAAATTACTTGATTTCATAGTAGGCCTTGGCGCCCATGCCCTCGGCCCAGGACGAGTAGGCCAAAAGAATATTTTTCTTTACGTCCTGTCTCTCTCCCGTCTCAAGGTTATAGGAAGGATAAATGGCACCGTCCCTAAATCTGCCATATTGAAGAATACACTGGTTTTCCACTATCGTCGACATATATGATGGGCCGCCTATGTCTTCATGTGTCTGAATTATAAACTGGTTCAGTTCTTCTTCATAAACCAGTTCGCCCCCCTCTAACGGCATGCTGAACATATAGTGTAAAATATCCACCGTATCAAACACCTCTAAATAAAGCCGGTTTTCTGTGATGTACAAGTAAAGCAGATACCAGTCCGTGAAGTCTTTTTTCTCCAGAGCCGGCTCTGCTGCCTGGCGTATCTGTTCCTCCGTGACAAAAACTTTTGTCTCTCCGGTTCTGCCATCATAGACATATACCGGGCCAAGTTGTTCCTCGAGCTTTGTATAAAAAATACGCTCTCCATAGGATAAGCAGGTATCTAATCCATCCTCCCGTTTATACTGCCTGTCGTCGATTTTCTGAACCTTGCCGCTTCCCACTCTATGTACATAAAGTCCCTCCAAAGGTTCTTTATACTCATTGCCGGTGTACCTTGACGACCTTGCAGCCAGCAAAACGGTATTCTTCAATAATCCATCCTCATACACATATTCATCATCTGAGGGATAGGTATAACTCATATCCGGTTTCGGCTTGTTGTCAATAAAAAAGATTTTCTCCCCCTGCTTTCTGTCATATTCTACATAATCCCCTGAGCAGAAATAGGCGATATAATCAGCGTCAGCATAAATTAAAGTGTCAAAGCCCAGGCTGTCCAGGTAATCCATGGCCTCATCCTTCAATACCAAATACGCTTTGTCCATCTCAGGACTGTGGTTTTCTCCGGTCAGGGGGATGCTCCATAATTCCGCCTGTTTTTTCTTCTCGCGAACCACATACAGTATTTCCTGATTCGTGACAAGGGTGATACGGGCCTTACTGCCGGAAGAAATCTCATCATAGGAAAAGGCCTGCAGCTTTTCTCCCTCCAGAGTACACTGCTCAAAACCATTCTTTGTACCTGTATACAAATGATAATCATTGCAGTAACGATATTTGCTGTCAAAACTTTCTACTGCTGCCTTCTCCTCTATGGCAGAGCCTGTGGACGAACTTTCGATTCCTGCCCCACTGGCACTTTCTCCGGTATTTCCCGCAGTATTCTGTGAATTACAGCCCGCCAGTCCTGTCAGCATACTGAGGCAGAGCAGAACCGACAGCAGACAATTTCTCTTTTTCATATACTCACTCCTTGTAACATATTATTTTCATCTTGCATCTCCGGAATTTCATTCATCGCCTAAGCATAACGATGGCACTAACCTTCACCACTGAACGTCATACTGCCACAGCCACCATTCCGGATCTTTCTCTGTTATCTCCTTCTTACATTCCTTCGTATCCAGATGACAGCACATTATTACATACCTGCGGGTCCCGTCCTCAAACCACATGTGCATATCAAACAGCAGGGTATCGCCCACTACTACTGTGTTCTCCGCATACGTGGTTTCCTGCAGCAGCTGGCTCAGCTCGCTTTCATAGACCAGATTTTCCGCATTTTCCAGAGGACAGCTGAAAGCAAACCACTGATTGTCACCAGGGTCATTTTGTGCATATAGATACATGTATAACCGCTTTTCTGAGGTGACTAAGCCCCATATGTTCACAAATTCGCCTATGCCTTCCTCCTCACACAGTTCTTTTAACTGTTTTTCCGCAAGAAACTTCCTCTGCTCTCCTGTATCGGTATCCAGCACATAGATATCCTCCGTAAATTCGTTATTATAATACATATATTTTCCTGCATAGGCAGAAGGAGTCCCAATAAGGTTCTTTGCCTTATATGCCTCAGCCACCTCATTACGCTCCTTTTTCTGAACCTCTCCACTGCCTACCACATGCCAGTATGTATATCCTTTGACCTCTTCTATCGTCCCATCCTGATATGTTATGCTATTGCTAAACAGCCAGACGGTATCTGACGCAATTTTTTTATTGATAAGCTGGTAACTTCTTTCCTTTCCCTCTCCCAGGTTGTCAACAGAAATTCTTTCACCGGACTGCCTGTCATATTCCACATAAGTGTCACTCATATCCACAAAGGCAATATACTGAGAGTTGGCATACATCCCTTTTTCTACATTTATATGAATCCCATAATTGTCCAGGCCGCCCTTCAGCGTCAACAGCTTCTGAGCCTTTTCCTCCTGGGGCTGGTGATTCTCTGCTTCCAATGGAATACTCCACAATTCCCCCGTGATTTCATCTATGGTATAACAGTAAAAAATCTCCTGATTGCTTACCATGCACAATTGAGGCTCTGCATTTTTCCTTGATTTCACGTGAATAACCTTCTGCTCTTCCCCCTGGAGCGTCCTCTGCGTAAATCCATTGTCCTCCTCCGTATATAAATACCAGTCATTACAGAATTGATACCGGCTGTCAAAATCCGTCTGCCCAGCCTCTTCTACGGCAGAGCCTGTGGCCGAACCCTCAATTCCTGTCCCGCTGGCATTGTCCGCTGTACTCCCTGCGGTATTCTGTGAATTACAGCCTGCCAGTCCTATGGACAGACTGAAGCAGAGAAAAAGCGCCCATATACTGTTTCTTTTTTTCATCCTTGTTTCATCCTTTCGTCTTTAGCACAATGGCGTGCTAACATAATGACACTTCTATCGCAGCATAATTATTTTAGTATACATATTCGGTTTTTGCAATAAAAATAAATGTCATTTAGTTGCTGTATTTTGTTAATAAACTGTATTTTTTTGTAAAAAGGACTTGCCGCTAAAAGCGG
>JAFLTB010000059.1 GCA_022510605.1 Lachnospiraceae bacterium | reverse complement strand
GACTCCGAAAAACGGCGCACCAAATCTTCAAAGATATAACCACAATCCACTGCACTGATTTTGTCAGGTCCCAAGTATCCCTTTTCGGAATTAAATTCTTTGATAATAAGATACAGCGTGTTGCTCTCCACCATTCTTTTGATAATGTTATCAAAGTCAAACTTAGATAATACATCCTGAGCGTTTGCAGAGAACCCCGCTAAATAATCTTTGAAATTTGTTTCTATATTATCCGGATCTGCAAGAAGTGTTTCAAAGGTAAATTTACTTGTATTATAAAACTGATAACCAGATGCTGTCGTAAGAAATCCATCTATTACAGCTAAATGCTTTACCTTTTCATACTGCACAAGGACTTTGTCATGCGTAGGGAGTAAACAATCATGAAATCGCTTAACTACTGTCATAGGCAAAATAACAAGACCATATTCATGGGGCTTAAATGGTCCACGCAACATATCTGCCACATTCCAAATGACAGTAGCCTTTTCTGCTATATTAACTCCGACTGCACTGATTTTATCGTTACTCATCTTTATCAGTTTCCTCCTCAGTTTTTTTATAATTTACCAAGTCTGAAAAATCATCATACTTTTATCAATCAATAACTCCCATAGACCATTATAACTGATTGCCATAATATATTTCAAGAGCACTGTTACTATTCTAAGATATCAATTAGACATTTTATGGCTACTGCAATCTCCTCATTTCTTTTCTTTTCGCCATCACTTTGTGCATGCATATCTGCTACTTCATGTAAAACGTCTGTAATAATATGCGCTTGTTCTTTTGTTGGTCTATCTGCATTTCTATTATTCAATACTAACTGTACCGATCTTAAAAATCTTATAGTTAGCGAATATTTGCGTTTGTCCAGGTGAATTTTTTCGTTTATAAACTCGATCAAATATGCAATTCTGTTTATCATTTGTGAAACTGTCAAATACTCTTTCCCATTTGAAGCAAGCACTGTACTACCCTGCAATCTTCCATGAGGAACATCAAATAGTTCCGTAATGCCTGCCATCTCCATAAGCGCCTGCGTGCTATTCTGCATTATAAATCCCCCAATTAATGTTATTAAAGGTAGGACACGATAGCCATAAATAACGATTGTGTCCCCGCTACTATCCACTCCACATATGCTGAATCCATAAATGACAACTGCGCTGAGACGGAACATGACTCTATTAGATACATATGCATACACATAGATATAATCTGACCCTTCCCCCTCACAATCGGTATTCTCATACGTACATATGTTATATAAGTTATTTAAAATTATACTCCGCAAACCAATCTATATCAACAATAATCTTTATTAAAATTAAGATGTTTCTCATTTTTCCCTAATTCCAACGCTCCCCCAAACTCATACGCCTTCTGCGGATAACTGCTTTTTTCTGTCATATCAACGGTTCCACAACCAAATCCAAGAATCATTCCCTGAACCCTAAAATTCAAATATTTACACAAGGTCTGATAGTGAGAGGAAATATCCTGCATTGTCCAGTCTCTGTTATCTCACGCCGCTACAATTAACACATTGAGGATATCCGTACTAACTTCCGGCCAGCAATGCCATACATTCCCATAACATGGTTTAGCAAAACAGCATCAAACAACATAGAAAAAATGTCAAGAAACTATAAACTTCCTTTCCAACATCTTCTTCCACAATCCCACTCTCGTTCAAAATTTTCTCCTGTGACAATAGCCCCTACAACTGGCTTCAAAAAATTCCTGAGCAGTTCCAGTACTTCCTCCAATTCCACATCAACAATTGTTTTCTTTTTTCTTACAAAAGCTCTCCATCTGCTTTGCCGAATAGAATCCTCACCAAAATCCGGTCCAAAAGCAACTACATCCTCAAACCCTGTATTTCTATGGCTAAATGTCTCTATAATCGCCTGCTTCAACATATTTCCATCAAACGCATGGGTAGTTGCCAATATGTATACATCATAAAAATCCTTATATCTGCTGTTTCCGTAGCCCAACTGGACAATCGCCTCAAATTTCTCAGCAATAACAGATTCTAATGAATATACGTAAATTTTCGGAATTTCCATATCAAGCAAAACCGGAAATTCCATCTCGACACGATCAGGGTAAATAACATCGTCAAACCCTATATCGAGTGATATATCTATTCTGGTTTTATCTAAGTAACACTTAACTGTCACTTTCACGCCGTGATATTTCTTAAATTCCGTTATACTAATTACTTCTAAGCTTGTAAGGTCATATCTTAATGCATCATCTACAGGGAACTGAAGAATTTCCACAAACAATTTCTTCATTGCTTCAACATCATTAGTTGTACCCCTGGCAAGTAGATCTATATCTGTGGTGGCTCTGGCAAACTCACCATCAAACAACGCATACAAAAATATGCCACCCTTCAAAGTAAATTTCTTTGCATATGGTGATATGGATATTCTATATATAGTTCTTTCAAGACCATACATTGTCAATTCATCCTGCAACATATTTCCATTTGCTTTTGCATGATTTTTCAATCTGGCTTTTACTGACTCAGCATTTATCACAACAAAACCTCCAAATAAGTATCTATAATATCCTTACATCTTAATGCCTCCGCATATCTGCACAACTTATTAATATCACGTTCTGGACGCTTCAAATAATTTACCAGCACTTCTTTTGTCTCTTCAATTCCGACTTTATTTCTATAATAAACAATATCCACTACCGTTTTTTCCATATCATAAATTTTTACATTCTGGTTGCAGGCTTCCACTGCCGTAACGCCGGTTTCCAGCCGTGTATTTTCAAAATACCATAACTTAATACTCGGCCAATCCGGAAGTGTCGATACATTTCTTTTCTGTGTTACCGCCACATCTATGCTATCCGGTCTGTATGTGCTAAATCCATAAATGACAGCGGCACTGAGAAGACATATGACTCCATCAGGTACATACGCATACGCATAGATATAATCCGACTCTTCCCCATCATAATTAGCATTTTCATAGGTGAATTTGTTCAACTTTATTAATTGTCCATGCGCAACCATATTTCTTACCATATAAGCCGAAAACCCCAATTCATTTAATTCTGACATGGACAATATCTTCTTATTATCTGGAATATTATGCGTTTTCATCGCCTTCTCTCTTTTCTGCAAATCTAATATATTATTGAAGTTACTTAAATCTATTATACCCTGCATAATGATATATATCAATAATATTTTTTATTTAAATTAGGATATTTTCCATTTTCTCCTAATTTAAATAAAAACTCCCCCACAAACGACGTTTTCACACCATTTGCAGGGGATGTATTTCATCGCACTTATTATTTAGAAAAACTCCTTCTTCGCCTGTTCAAGCACTTCAATCACATGATCGCACCACTCATCAAACTCCGGGTCTTCCTTCTGACATTCTTCGGGATGCGACAGTATATAGTCAAGCGCGATACGGACACCCTGGTCGAAACGCACCGTCGTCCGCATATCCGGCACTGCCCGCTTTAGCTTGCTGTTATCGAATACGACAGATACCGATTTATCTCCGATGAGGCTGCCCTCAAAATCATATCCGTACTTATCACCGGCTGCCGATAAAAACTCCGCCGACACATGATACGGCTGTAATTCCACGCCGAGGGCATCTGCTACCGTTGCATAAATCTGATTCCAGTCAAGCGTTTCATCTCCGGTGATATGAAATGCCTCGCCAATCGCATGGCGATTTCCCATAAGTCCCGTATAGCCGATGGCAAAATCCCTGTTGAAGGTAAGCGTCCACAACGAAGTTCCATCTCCCTGAATAATGACCGGCTTCCCCTCCTGCATCCTTTTGATGACCTGCCAGAAGCCGCCTTTTCCGTGTACGCCCAGCGGAATCTGCCGTTCATCATAGGTATGGCTCGGACGGACGATGATGACAGGGAAGCCCTCCTCCCTGTACTTCTTCATCAGGAACTCTTCGCTGGCAATCTTATTCCTGGAATACTGCCAATGAGGGTTAGCAAGGGTTGTCCCCTCGGTGATGAGATAGCCCGCCGCCGGTTTATGGTAGGCGGAAGCGGAACTCGTATAAATATATTGCCTTGTCTTACCCTTGAAAAGGCGGTAATCCCGCTCCACATCCTCTACGGTAAAACCGATGAACTCGCAGACGGCATCAAATGTCAGGTCTTTGATTTTCTCTGCAACATCCGCTTCATCGTGAATATCCGCAATGATTTGATGTACGCCTTCGGGAACGACACTCGCTCTGTTGCCCCGGTTAATAAGCCATACTTCCCAATCCAATTCATTCACAAGCCGTTTTACCACGGCTGTACTGATGGTTCCTGTTCCTCCGATAAATAATGCTCTCATTTATTGCTCCTCTCTTCGATGTCAAGATACAACAATATTATAAAAAAATAATGCCATATAACAAACAGCGTGTCAAGGCAGTTCCAGCTTCCTTAGCACGATGGCGCCGTCGTGCTACCACCAGCCAAATAAACTCCTGCCCATTTCAAGTTGTTCAAGCTCCCGCATCTCATCTGCTTCTAAATCAAAATCCAGACTTTCAAAATTTTCTTTCATCCGCTCTATATGAGTGGACTTTGGAATAACCACAATTCCCTGCTGGGATAAGAATCGCAGGGCGGCCTGGGCCGTTGTCTTTCCGTGATTTTCTGCAATTTTCAGAAGAGCAGGATTTGTGAATATGCCATTTTTACTGCAGGCCAGAGGAGACCAGCTTTCATGCTTTGTTCCAATTTGAATTTCCAGCTCCCGCAGTTTTTTCTGCTGTCTGAACACATGAGTTTCCACCTGATTGACAGCCGGAATAACCTTGCAGTGATTCACTAAATCCAAATACCGCTCCTCCAGGAAATTGGAAATGCCGATGGCCCGTAATTTACCATCCTGATAGGCCGTCTCCATGGCACGGTAGATTTCATGCACATTGCCCGTGGGTTCGTGAATCAGAAGAAGGTCAATGTAGTCCATGCCAATCTTTTTCAGGGAACCATCGATGGAGCGAAGGGTGTCCTGATAGCCGTGACACGCCCATAACTTTGTTGTGATAAAAAGTTCTTCCCGGGGAATTCCGGATTTTCGACAGGCAAGCCCCACCTCTTGCTCGTTTCCGTAACACTGGGCGGTATCAATGGAACGATAGCCAACACGCAGCGCATCGGCCACACACCGTTCCGTAATCCGGGATGGTGTCTGATATGTGCCATATCCCAGAACAGGCATTTCCACGCCGTTATTTAGGGTAACATAATCCAATTTGCTTCCACTCCTTTCCGGTTGCGCTTGCTATAATGTAAAGCACCTGTAAACAAAATATCTGCAGAATACTTGCTGTATTCAGACGGAAGCTCCCAGCTGGTAGGCTTCCCGGGTCTTGCCCTTTCCCAGCACTTCGCCCAGATTTTTCCAGCCTAGATTCCTTTCATAGGTTCGATACCATGTCACTGCCTGAGAATAGTCACCACCATCCGCCGTCATCAGCAACACGCTTTTTCTCGGAAATTTACCATAGCCCAGGCATTCCAGCTCGGCATATAATCGGTCGGCAGCCGTTTTCAATGTGCCTGTTATTGTCCAGAAATACAACGGAGAGGCAAATACAACCACATCCGCCTCTTCAAATTCGGCATAAATCTGTTCCATGTCATCCTTTTGACTGCACGGACTTTTGGAATCTTTGCCAGCGTTCAAGCAGCCTTTGCAGCTGTGTATCTCCATTCCGTCAAGATAGAAAACCTTTACCTGATTTCCTGCGGATTTTGCTCCCTCGGCAAAAGACTCCACCAGTTTTGCCGTATTCCCGTTCTTTCTTGCAGCACCATTTAATACAATAATTTTTTTATTCATTTCCTTCACCTCTCTATATCGTTTTTCCCAATGCTTTACTTTTTAGAACCTGCTCCTGTTTTGTGATTTTGCCCATATACCTGCAATACACATAGAAGGACAGCAGCACCGTGAGGACGTCTGCACTAACCTGCGACCAGACAATACCATACATTCCCATAACATGGTTTAGCAGAAACAGCATCGGAATATTAAACACGGCCCATCGCATGACACCAAGGAACAGGGATGTATTCCCCTCGCCAAAGCCCTGAAATACATAGACCGTAAAAAAACTCATGAACATCAGCGGTGTTGCAAGACATCGAATCCTTAAAAATCCGGTTCCGAGTAAAACCGTCTGTGGCTCCGAGATAAACATCTGCATAATGCCTCCCGCAAATATTTCATATAGTACGATGCTGACCACGCTGACTATTACCCCTACCTTAAGAGAGAACTTTATCGTATCATTCATCCGGTTCTGGTTCTTCGCTGCATAATTGTAGGCAACGATTGGCATCATTCCCTGGCAGATACCGATTCCGACATTGAGGGGCAGCCTCTCGGCTTTCAGCACAATGCCAACCGCCGCCAGGGCAATATCACCATAGGCCGCCATCAGTTTATCTATGATTACATAGTCTATATCAAAAAGCAGGGTCGTAACCGCCGATGGAATACCAACATTCAATATGGAGCCGATGCTTTTTCGAGACGGCCATCCATGCCTGGTGCTAAAGCTGATCACGGACTGCCTGCGGAGCCTGTATATGACACAAAAGAAATAACCGCATGCAAGGCAGTTGGAAATCAGTGTTGCAATTCCCACGCCTAATACTTCGTTCCCTTTTGGAAGAAGTACAAACATAAAAAGCGGGTCCAGTACAATATTGATAACGCCACCCATGGTAATCCCCAGTCCGGCTTCTTTTGACACGCCCACACTGCGGAGCAGATTGGACAGCACATTGGAGAGCACGGTCGGTATTCCCCCAAGGACAATCACACAAAAGGCATACTGCCTCGCGTAATAAAATGTATTGTCACTCGCCCCCAGCAAATCGAGAATTGGCTTCATAAACACAAGCATCGCTATCGAAAACAGCGCCGTAATGCCAATGGACAGATAAAAACTGAAGGCAGACACCTTTTTTGCCTCATCCTCCCTTCCTTCCCCCAGAAGCCGGGATATCAGTGCACCGCCCCCGACGCCTGTCAGCCCCGCAAGCGACAGGCAGATATTAAACACGGGCAGAAGCAGGGAGGCTCCCGCCACCATATAGGGATTATTCGTCCTCCCAAGATAAAAGGTGTCAGCCATATTGTAAATCAGGACAATAATCTGACTGAATATAGTGGGTAATGCCATTTCCTTTACTGCCTTTGGCACGGGCAGGGTTTCAAAAATTTCTTTACTGCTTCGCTTTGCCATTATTTTCACTCTCCCGGATTTTTTCATCAATATGCTCAATATACTGCACCATAAAATCTGTCACCTGCTGGATTTGCTCATCTGAAAAGTTTTTCATAAATTTCCTGTCCCGCGCAATCCACTCCTTATGTGCTTCCGCATGCTTTTCATAGACTGCCTTTCCTGCATCTGTCAGGCGGTAATATATGTTCTTCGTATTCCCATCTTTCTGATATGACAATATCAGCCCCGCATCCATCAGTTTCTTTACATTCTTACTGATACCGCCTCTTGTCATGCCCATATACTGTGCCAGGGAAGTGACATTCGGCTCTGCAAGGTCACCAATGGCAGCAATAATATGCAGTTCTGAACTATTGTATTTTCTGAGAGATGAATCCTCTCTGAGTTTTGATAATATCTCCTGCTTGTCACCATATTCTTTGAATAAGTCCAGTAAATACATATTCCCTCTCCTTTTTGTTTCTCTGGAAACAATATTATCATCGTTTTGTTTCCTTGTCAACAAAATTTTCAAACTTTACCGTAGCACGATGGCCCCAAATAAAAAAAGGGAATATCGCTCCATTACGTCCTAATGAATCGATATTCCCCTCTTATCCGATTTCTACACCGCTTCTGTAAACTCCTTCAAAGTCTCCTTCAAAGAAGAACTAAACCCGCTGTCATCATATTTATAACACACACCATGTAACCGGAATATGTGACAGCCGTCTCCCGCCAGCGTAAGTATAATCTCTTTTTCTCCGTCTCTTCTCAGCCAGAGAGTAGTCTCACCAAAGGGGCAGTCGCTTCCCCCTCTTATATATTTTGCTTTGGAAAAGGCTTTCTCCAGCATAGCCAGCTGGGAGGCATCTGTAATTTCCAGACGTTTCCTGTTACGTTCCGGATTCTCTGCCGAGATGTATACCAGCGCCGCTGAGGTGATATTGTGGATATCTTCAGGCTCTATCCTTGCATTATAGTCCAATCCCTCTGACAGAAAGTCCTCCGCCATATGCCTGAATTTGGCGCTATATGTCACTTTCCCATCTCCATAATCCCGGCTGAGATAGCCCCCCGTATAGACAATCCAGTATTCCCCTTTATAATACAGAGCAAGACCTGTCTCTTTTTCCTTCAGCAGGGATTGACGCATTTCTTCCTGTTCCGAGTCATATCCATGCATCTCCAGCTGATGCGCATAATCCTGTAACATTCTCTGCTGATAGTATTTCGGAATATAATATTCCCACTGCCCATTCGGGGTATCCGGGTCCTTGTAGGCAATCCTTATCTCCTCGTCCGATTTGGCAATTTTTTTCTTCTTTGCTGCATCATTTGTCGCATCATACTGGAGCACCATATCGTACATCAGACACACAAGATAGGTATCCCCATAGGTATAATCCTTAAAGCACATATACATATTCGGCGTATCTTCATCCGCATAACGGGCCGGCGTCTTAACCCGGTAATAGCCGGAGTTGCCATCCCGGTCGAGAAATTCCCTGTCAAACTGCTGTATCAGTTCTTTGGCTCTGTCTTCCAATTCCTCCTCGGTTGTTTCTGACTCATGCCAGATTTCACTCATTTTAATGGACAGGAGTTCCAAAAATCCATATTCCTTGGCCACATACTGCTTGAGTACATCTTTTTTGTAACTGAAATCCAGCCGAAGAGTTTCGCCTTCATAACTTTCTTTATTGCTGAACAGATAGCTCACTTCTCCCTTTTTATCCTGCGTCCTTCGGCATTTTCCCCGTTCCAGTTCCTCCACCACGGTCTGCGGCATCGTATTCCGGATTGCCTGCCATAGTTTTTGCTCCAGGCTCTCACTCTCATCCGGCTCCGAGTCCGGGTTATCTGATACTGCAGTTCCGGTAGCTGTAACAGCCTCTCCTGTCACACTTCCCGATTCCCGGGCGGGAGTCCCTGATGACTGTCCATTGGTCAGACAGGCAGTTCCCACCAGTACGAATAACACAATCGCCGGCACACTCATCCATTTACCTTTTTTCTTAAAGTTCAGGACATGCTTTATCCTGTTTCGGGTGTCTGTCTCTCCAAAGGCCAGAGTTCCCAGAGAAAACCGCCGTTCATTGGACGCAAAAGCCAGTAATGACCGGCTGTAATCCTGTCTCACATCCTCTTCCATCTCTGACAGAACATGCTCGTCACAGCTTATTTCCATATCCCGCACCATACTGAAATAGGATACCCATACCAGCGGATGAAACCAGTACACGGAGGTAATAAGAAAGGCTATGATTTTTATAATGTAGTCCCGCCTGTGGATATGGTACTGCTCATGCTTCAATATATACTCCCGCTCCCGGTCAGACAGCCGGAATGGAATGTATATGCGAGGAGAAAATATACCCATGACAAAGGGCGACGGAATCGTATCTGACTCATAAATATTGTCCCGGTATAAAACAGCCCTTCCAAGTTTTTTTCTTAGGCGCGCTGTGAGAACAATATTCCATGAAATGAATATCACCATTCCGGCAAGCCATATAACCGCCATCCAGCGAAGCATCCCCACGGGCAGGCCGGACTGTCCTGCCGCCGCATGGGTATCGGCATCTGCCCCTCTGGTTACTCCCTCTGCGTCTTCTGCTCCCTCTACCGCTGCTGCTCCCACTTCTTCCGTTTCTTCTTCATAATTTGTTTCCGTTGCCATATCCGCATTTTCCGCATCCGTGCCCGCCCTTTCCAGGCTTTGGTCTGGCAGAACGGACAGACTCTCAGACATTTGGTCTGTCATCTGGGTCCGGCCACTGTACGTCTCCCCCTTTTGATGGTCTGGTTCTGTGGCGGCAGTCTCATCCTCCCCGACTGCCTCACGGACAACTGTATAGGAGTTCTCCATAAAATCCAGATTAAACAGGCTGACAGGGGAGTATACTGCCACCGGACAGACCAACCGGATTCCCACGATCAGCCACAGGGCATACGCATACTTTCTGGGAAACCGCCCCATCAGTCCTCTTGCCAGCAAAACAGCCAGAATGACAAATGTCCCCGTCACTGCCATATTCAGAATCTGCACAAATATATCTAACACTTTCACTCTCATCCCTCCCTGTGCTCATCAATCAGTCTCTTGAGCCTCTCTGCCTCTTCCTCCGATATTTTCTTGCCACCCAAAAAAGCGGTGAGAAAATGCGGCAGCGAGCCCCCAAAGGTCCTTTCCACAAAATATTCCGATTCATCCGCCTGTACCCGCTCTCTCGGAATCCGCACAGAGACCGTTGCATTCTCATTGCTGATATATCCCTTCTCGCTCAATTTGCGGATGGTTGTGTAGGTGGTGGACTTTTTCCATCCAAGAATTTCACTACACAGCTTCACCAGTTCACCGGAACCTACTGGTGCGTGCTCCCACACTACCGACATAAAGCGGTAATCACTGTCACATAACTTTAGATATTCCATACTGTCCTCCTATTTTCGTACTGCTGTTTTTTAATATTCACTTGAAGATCTTCACTGAAAGCAAATGAGGTCTATAGTTATAAACCATCCTCTTAATGCAAGTTTATAACTATAGACCTCATTTGTCAACTACTTTTTTATAATATGCAGTTTTTTCGAGATTTTTTGTGATGTGAAATCCCTGTTGACAAAACCCCAAAATATGCATATACTATTTAATAAAGAAATGGGTTTTTACCGTACAGTCTTATGACTTAAGCGGGCTGCTCGTTTCTTTTTTAATCCCCAAAAAGTCATAAAGATATTTTCTTCCATCGTGCGCATGACGAACCAGCATACTGGCAGAATAAATATTATATCGTTCCACTTTTTCAGAACGGTCATCATATACCGGCAAGGCAAATCTCACTTCATAACGATACCAACCGTATTTTGCACTTTTATCATGCTTTTTCTTGACATTGGCAGAGTATTTCCCATTCGTTGCAATCTGAATCAATTCAGGAATCCCCTGAGAAGCGTTTGCTTTTGCTTTCGCCACAGCTCCCTTTAGCGCTATGCGGTTCTCCGAATTTGCATATTCATCCGGAAAGTCACTCGAAATAAAAATCTTTTCAAAGTTTTTTTCTATTTTGTAAGATTTTCCAACATATTCTTTTAGATATGTTTCAACTTCTTTCCAATCTTCTTTCCGTTTACCTTTAAAACGAATATCATTAATTAAAACAAGCTGTTTTCCATCCGAATCAGTAATTACATTTACATTTCTATTCATAATATCCCCCCTACACCGCCGTCTTATAAAACCGAATCACAAACTTTGCCCCGCCCTCCGGCGCATTTTCAGCCGACACATTTCCCTCCTGGCCCCGAATAATCATTCTCGCCAGTGCCAGTCCGATGCCCACGCTTTTTTCCGAAGAATTTTTTCCTTTGAAAAACCGCTCAAAAAGATGGGGCAGTTCTTCCTTTGCTATTCCCGGCCCATTATCCCGTACAATGATTTCCGTGAACATAGGATTTTCCGTGGCCTCAATCCATATACGGCCGCCCTCCGGGGTGTGCTCCATACAGTTTTTTATAATATTGGAAAGAGCCTCCTTCATCCACTTCAAATCCCCGGCAAAGGAAACTTCCGTCCCGCAGGAGACCTCCAGTGTCTGGTTTTTCAATTCCATGGGGATTTCCAGGGCCTCGATGGAAAGACGAATGAGTTCCCTTACCATTACCTTTTCCCGCAGCATGACAATGGTGCCTGCGTCCAGCTTGGAGATTTTTAACAGGGACTGTATCAGCCAGTCAATGTGAACCAGCATCCCCTCCAGCTCCATGAGTAACTCCCGGCGTTTTTCCACGGAAAGGTCTGGCGAAGACAGCCTGGACACAATAAGATTGACGGAGGTCAGAGGCGTCCGTATCTGATGGGAGATATCTGCGATGGAATTCACCAGATGAATTTTTTCATTTTTTAATAAATCCGCCTGATTTTTCAAACGCAGAATCATTTTCTGCACCTCATTTTCCAGAACCGACAGCTCTCCCTCCTTCTGTGCCTCTATGGAAAGAGATTCATATCCGTGCAGAAACCGGCTTATCTTTTCTGAAAGGGCGGCGATTTCCCGGTAGCGCCGATAGGAGAAGTAAAAATGCAGCAGACAAAAAAGACCTCCCACAAGGGCGACAGCTGCTGCCCCGGAAGATGCTCCTGCCACACCTCCCAGCGCACATCCCCCGCACCAGAGTATGGCAAATATGAAAATTTCTTTTTTCACTTCCCCATTCCGCAGATAATTCATCCCTGTCTCCTTCCCCATTCACACCACTTTATATCCCATCCCCCGAACCGTCTGAATGATTTTCGGCCTCGCCGGGTTGTCCTCTATCTTGCCTCGGATTCTGCGAATATATACTGTCAGCGTATTGTCATTGACAAAATCTCCTGCCACATCCCAGATTTCATCCAGCAGCCGCTCCCTTGTCAGCAGGGTGCCCTTGTTGTGAAAGAGCACCAGAAGAATCCGGTATTCCAGTGCGGACAGATAAATTTCCTGCTCCCCCTTTTTCACAATGGCCCTGGCCGTATCAATCGACACGCCGCCGGATTCAATCACCGACTGCACTTTGCCGCAGCGGCGCAGGACACTGTGAATCCTTGACACCAGTTCTCTGGGCCGGAAGGGTTTGCTGATGTAATCGTCCGCTCCCATGTCCAAACCTGAGACCACGCTGTACTCATCTCCGGAAGCCGTGAGGAAAATAACCGGGGTATCTGTATTCTGCTTCAAATAGGAACACACGGCAAAACCATTCCCCTCTGCCAGAGAAATATCCAAAAGCACCAGGTCATACCGCTCTGTCTCTAACCGCTTCAGCGCCTCTGTCTGCCCGGAAACCGTTTCCACAGAAAAACCTTCTGTGCTGAGAAATTCCGTCAGATTCTCTACAATGCTTCTATCATCTTCTACCAAAAATATTTTTGTCATGGATTTTCTTGCCTTTCTTTCACGTATTCCATGACATTATAACATACTCCGGCCATCCCTGGAAACCCTGATTTTCTTTCCTCCGCCCACGGGATGGTTAGGGCCTGGGGGGGCACTGGCATCATTATGCAGTAACGCCTTTTTCAGTTTTGCAATTCCACGGCTTAGATTTGAGCGGACAGTACCTTCCTTCATGCCTAAAAGTCTGGCAATCTCCCGGCTGTTCAATTCATGGACGTAGTGCAGCAGCATAACCTCACCATATCGCTTTGGCAGAGAGCGTATGGCCTGAAAAACCTCGCTTTCCTCCTGATTGTCCTCGAAACCCTTGTCCTCTAATACAAACATGGTATCGTCCAGACGCTCTAAGAGAACCTCCCGGCCCAGCTGCCTTTTTCTCTTGCGATAAACGTCAATGGCTGCTCTTTCCACCACAATGGAAATAAAATTTTTTGTTCTGTTACATTCAATTGAGTCTTTTGGGGATATTTTAGAAAAGTTTTTTGCGATGCGTATAAACGCCTCCTGTACGGCGTCCTCCGCCAGATGCTCGTCCTGCAGTATTTGATTGGCTGTCCAGAAAGCCAGCCCTTTGTAATAATGATATAATCTGGTAAAACTCTCTTCATCCTCTGGATGCTCCAATATTGCCAAGAAAATAAGCATTGACTTTTCCCCCTAACAATCCAGTTGATTTCCAATCTATTCCTTTTCCAGAATGTGTGCAAAATATCGTAAAATCCGTGCAATCTCCCGATCCCCTATATCTTTCTTTTCAAAGGAATCCATCTGCCGCGGTACAGGATTCCTGCCAAACAGGTAGTTCATATCGCAATTCATCTCATTGGCAAGTATGTAACAATATTCGCTGGAAAGCCCGACCTTTCCTTTTTCAATCCGATACAGTGCATCCTCTGTAATGTGAAAGCGCTCTGCCATTTCCTTTCGGTCTATGTTATAAATTTCACGGAACTCTTTCAGTTTCTGCCCGATTCGCTCATCTATGCTGTCCCTGCTTCTGCTGTCTCTGCTTCTGTTTTCTTTCATAGTTATCCTCATTCCGGAGTGCCCTGCACTCCCTGTCGCTTCTCGTCTTTTGTAATAATCATATCAACAAACAATGCTGGTAGAGCAGGAAACATTATCCATTTTTACGGATTTTTAATCCTTTTTGAATCTTATTCTCCTTTTAGAATATATCAGAAACTGCCATATCTGCCCTTTTTTCACTAAACAATGCGAAAAAGCTACTGAACTTGAACCTGTGATTTTTTATATGCTGCGAAGACTGTTTAAGAATTCCCGCTTCATAATAGAACCAATTTCCAGCGTCTCCGGCCGTTCCTCCAGATAAATATAGCGGTTTACCGGGTCTATCTTTTTTATGAAATTGCGGTTTACAATGGTACTTCGGTTGCACTGGAGAAAATCCTCCGAATCCAGTTCCCGCAGAAACTCCTTACAGGTCCGGTAGGGAATCTGTATTTCTTCCTTTACCGTTATTACTCTCAGCTGGTGGCTGCGGCTTTCTGCATAAACAATATCACCGATGGTAATGGCCTCTAACAGGCCCCCGGTGCGATAAAACAGCATACGGCTTCTGTCACTTTCTGTCTGATAGGCCATGGCTCCCCGGATAATCTCCGCTACTTTATCCTGGTCAAATGGTTTTTCGATAAACTGATAGCAATGCAGGGAAGAATATAAGTGCATTTTAGTATCATACAGTGAAGTGACAAAAATCATGGGAGTAAATTTGTACCGCTCAATCATTCGTATATTCTGGGCGAACTCTGCTCCGGATTGGTCGCCGCCCCGTTTCTCCGGGCGCAGAATAATATCAATCAAAAACAAATCAATGGAATGTTCCATGGCAATGCTGTAAGCGCTGTTTGCTCTTCCCACAGCAAATATTTTTGCACTTTCATCCACACTTTTTACAATGTGGAGCAGTGCATCTCTGGAGTCCTTCTGGTCCTCCAAAATCATTACCTTTTTCATTTTTTCCTCCGTTCTGAAACATTCACACCGGAATCACAGGCAAATTTTTCTGCTGGAAATTTCGTTCAGTTGTATTTTCACACAGTTCAGTGATAATATGAAATTTTCCATCTTTTCCCTGCTACAATTCCTTTTATCAAGGAGGCGGGATTATGAATGTATCTGGTTATCTGAAAACCACTTTTGGATATACTGACTTTCAGATTGGGCAAATTCGCTATACGGTTATGAGCATCCTTTCTGAGGTCAGCAAACTAATGATAATTGGGGGGTTCTTTCTCCTGGCAGACAGGTTTTTAGTCTTTCTCACAGCAGCTCTTCTTTTATGTCTGCTGAGAACCTGCACTGGTGGTTTGCATTTTAAGCACTACATATCCTGTTTCCTTGTTTCCTTTTGTATTTTGTCTGCCTGTGTTTTCCTCCCTGCATGGGTTCCGGTTAACCGGAATCTGATGCTTATCCTGTCTGGCGGCTGTGCTCTTTGCAATTATCGTCTGGCCCCGGTGGTTTCCTCCTACCGTCCCACTCCCAGCGAAGCCCTGGTGCGCAAATCAAGACGACAGTCGGCCGGAATCATTCTGTTTTACACAGTTCTTGCTCTGTTTTTGCCATTCAATCAGTACATCGTTACTGGTTTTTGGACTATTCTGCTGCACTCCATTCAACTGGCAGCAGCAAAAATCTGGAAAAGGAGGGATACTGCATGAAGCGCTTCACGAAATCATGGATGTTTAAAGCCTGCAATTTGTGTATTGCATTTGCCGGGTTTGCCTTTTGGGATAAGGTTAGCTTCTTTCTGTTTGGCGAACAGGAATACCCAATGGACTAAGCATTCTCATCTATCTGCGGCCGCATATCCAAAAGGATATTGCGGCCTGTCATACTTTGGGTATGTCCATTTCAAACACCAAACGGTTCCCCCCTTTTGTCTGGCGGTTAAATATCATAAGCTCACAGTCATAGGTACGCATTATCTCCATTACATTTGCCAGTCCAAGTCCCCGGTCATCCCCCTTTGTGCTATAACCCGCTTTGGTAAACTGATGAATCCGGGACTGTGGCACGTGTTCAGAGACATTACTTACCATAATATGTATCTGCTTTTCATTTTCCAGCATTTCAAATTCAATTTCCCTTTGCTCTGTATTCTCTACCGCCTCCACAGCATTATCCAATAGTATCCCAATCATTTCTATCACTTTATATACCGGAATCCGGCATTTTAATTCCGAATCCTCCACCCGGTATGTAACCTCGCATCCCTTTTGCTCCGCCGTGGTAAACTTAAAATAGAGAAACCCGACAATAAAGGAAGCCCCTGCTGAAAGCAGTTTACTATAACGGCTGTCTTTCACCACCGTCTGGCAGTATTCCCGCTGTCTCTGCACCAGATCTTCCATATTCTCTGCCACCAGATGCTGGCTGTAAATAGCATTGATGTGATTATTAAAATCATGCTGTTTCCTGCGGATGGACTCCAGCAGATCACCATAAATCTTATCATAGGTTTTCCGCATCTCCATCTCATTCCGGTTCATAATGCTTTCGCTTTGCGCCTTCTGCCATTTTATGGCCAGTACACAAATCAGTATTGTCCACAGCCCAAAAATCAGATAATCCACCATTCTCAGATAATGTGTCATACGGTACACTACCACCAGATATATCAATCCAATGCAGCAGCAAATAAGTATTCCCCGGAAAAACCAGTCACTTTTTCTTGCAAAGAGCGACAGCCGGTATAAATATCCCATTTTCCCAAGAAACAGAATACAGCCGAACACCAGCAAATTGACAAGACCTGCCTTTATGTCCGCAGAAACCGGCCAATCAAATCCAAAAACGGGGAGACAGCAGATTAATTGAAGGATAACCATAAGAATGACACATAAAACTTCACTGATAAAAACATTTTTTATTCGCCGTTCAAATTTGAATATCATATAAACAAATATGGCGGCATAATAAAGACAGACCAGTTCCCTGGCCCCCTTACCATAATTAATAATTTCAAGAATCGCAATCCCAAATACTATGAAAACAACATCACACAGCCAAAACCTGTATTTCTTATCATACAGATAATTCATGCAAAATAATATTCCAAGAATTTCCAGCAATTCAAACATATGCAGTAACATATCGTTTCGTTCTTCCCCCTTTATGTCTGATGATTATTGCATCATGTCAAGAATATCTGCCAGATAGTGTAACTGCCGTACCATACTGTCCTTCAGCACCTGTCTGGCATCCTGTTTTTCTATCATTCCGTCTTCTACCTGAATCATATCCTCCTCAGATATTCCACGGAAAATCAGGTTCATATCGCAATTGTAGTTCATGGCTAAAATATTGCAATATATACTGGATATGCCGTTCGTTCCATTCAGAATACGTTGCAGCGACTCTTTTTCAATACCAAATCCGTCAGCAAGCTCCTGCTCGGATATGTCATTGGAATCCATGAAATATCGGAGATTTCTTCCCACAAATACATTCACTGGATTCTTTTTGTCATTGCTTGTCTTTCCCATACCAGTTGCTCCTTATCCATTTTCTTAATCATAGCAACAATTTTTCCCAGTTAGTATGGATATTTTGTCCGATTTCGGACGGTTTATTCAAGCATGCCTTTTACTCCTTTTTTTCAGTCATTTTTTAACCTCAAAAAATCCCAAAAATCCCCA
>JAFLTB010000058.1 GCA_022510605.1 Lachnospiraceae bacterium | reverse complement strand
TTTTTTCTATTCATAATCTGCACTCTCCTCTTTTGCCCACTTTTACCAATATCTATTTCCCATATTGTAACACGTCACAGAATATCTTTCAAGATATGATCCTACTAAAACCATATCACTCCAGCCAAAGAATACTAAAGCTACTTGCCGCTAACTTCCACCATCAAATACTCAGAATCCGAGCCAGTACGTATCGGATATCCCCATCCGGCGATGCCCGACGACACAATGATATGGTAAGAGCCAATGGTCTTTTCTCCATAATTCAATTCGCCAAAGCCCAGCACATCACTTATAAGTCCTACCGGCCATATCTGTCCGCCATGGGTGTGGCCGGACAACTGTAAATCCACACCGGCTGCTGCATTTTCTTCTAACTCCACCGGCTGGTGGTCTAACAGGAGAATGAATTTCTCTTTGTCCACGCCTTCCAGCAATTCTTCTGTACTCTTTCGGCCGCTCTCCATAGTATAACTGCGGTCGAGACGGCCTGCCAGTACGATATTCTCTCCCAGTTCCACGCAGTCATCCGTGAGCATCTGAATTCCATTTGCCTCAAACTGCGCTGTCAGTTCTGTCACCGTAAACGGCGGATGAAAAGAATAGGTTGCCGGGTCATGGTTGCCAAAGACATAATAAAGCCCATACCGGCTCTTCATGCTTCCCAGCACCTGAATGGCCTGCTGCATTTCCTCCTTTGTAGTTCTCTCATCCACAATATCGCCGCACAAGGCAATTATATCGGGATTCTGTGTGGAAATCTCATCGCAGTATTCCTGAAGTTTTTCCACATCCATGGTGGTACCAAAATGCAAATCCGAAAGCATGGCTACGGTAACGCCCTCTGGCAGTTCCTTGTCCACTGCCACCGTATAATCCTTCCGCTCTACGTCTTTCATGTGGAAATAGCCATATCCCAGAATCACTGTCGTGACAGCCAGGGGCACAAGGCCGCAACGGTAGATTTTTTCCAGAACCGGCTTGTCCAGTCTTTTTACCGCCAGCCACAACAACTGGATAACTGCCTGAACTGCTGCTACATGAAGAATTACCAGCGCCGTGGCACTAAAGGTATTGGCACTGCCGATGACCATGAGCACTGCCAGTATAATACTGGCGTTTCGGATGCCCCGGCTTTTCTCTTCTTTATGACTCCAGAACAGAATAGTCCGCCGAAAGTAAAAGTAAAAGAAAACTCCCACCGGAATCATCAGCACACCCATTACAATCAATATTCTCCACATAGACTACTCGCTCTTTTCCAGATACTCCCTGGCTATCTTTCCAAAACGCATACGGTCAGCATAGTCCAAAAGATGTTCCGGCTTTCTTTTCTTATATTTTGAATAACCTTCCATTACAAGTTCTACCGTTTCCTGTCCAAGTTCCCGCTCCAGGCGGATACAGTCACAGACACTGCGGTCCACATCGTATACCCGGATATTTCCCCATTTTGTCTTTACCTTTAGCACGTCCTCCTCAAAGGAAGAGACAGAAAAGTAATGTCTCGATACCGGGAAAGTCAGCTTCATGCCACCCCGGTCAGTGCGGGCGGTGGCAACGTATAACTGCTCCGGCTCCTCCTCCAGCAGACCATGATAATAGCAGGCGCTCAACGAACAAATCACCGCCTTCGGGTTTGTCATACAGGCCTCTATCATTTTATAGTTTTTTGGCTTTTTACGGCCGCTCATGAGGTTCCAGTAATTTCCATGGGAAATTTTTTCAATTTTGCCTTCTTCCAGCATGCTGCGAATCTGAATCGTAGTAATTTTGTTTTCCAGCAGTTTTCTGGTGGGCAGGTACCCATTTGCCTCCTCAAATAATGCGTTTACTTTTTCATACGTTCTCTTTAACACGTGATGTCCTCCTTACAATACTAAAATATACATATAATACAGTTTTTTCCACCATTTTGCGTCCCCATACGCCTTTTTGCGTATGGCTTCATATATCTCCCGAAAAGCAGGCATCTGCTCCTCTGTAATATCATCCGGGCCAAATCTTGCATAATAGACCAGGCTGACATATTCATAAATATCTTCCTCCGGCAGTTCCATGGCACGGGCAATTTCTCTTGTATACTCCCACATCGCCTGTCCCCGGTAAACCACACCTCTGCGCACAAAAATTCTCGCTATATGATAATGGGCCCGGCGGATTCTCTTTTTCATTTTCATGTTTCGAAGATTCCGGGCAAACAGCTTCCTCCGGATTCGTCTCTGCCCCTCTATGGCCGCCAAAACCAGAAGCAGAGGAACCAGAATTTTCAGAATCTCCAAAATCTGTCCAAGTATTTTTTTCGCCGTAGAATCCGAGGCATTTCCACCATCTGTTCCGCTCTCTCCGGTTTCTTCTTCCTCCTCATCTTCATTGCCATCAATGTCATCAAAGGTCATACTCTCCTCCGGAGTCTCTGTCACGGACGGTGTAGGGGTTACTGTTTCCGGCACCTCCGACGGAACCGGTGTTGCACCAGAGGAACCTGGATTGTCCGCTGGCTCCTCCGGCGGCGTATCATATGACGAATCTGTCGCCTGAGCATCGTCTTCCCCAAATCCAGGTGTTACTTCCACAGGTACAAAGCCGTACTGCTCATGCCATACCTCCACCCAGGCATGGGCGTCATTGTCAGGAATGGCAATCTCCTGATCTGATGTACAATCCGCCAGCTGTTCCTTCGGCACATACATTCCTTCCACATAGCGGGCTGGGATTCCGGCACTGCGCAGCAGCATTGTGGCCGTGGTGGCGTAATAAGTACAATATCCCTTTTTCCCTTCGGTCAGGAAATATTCCACCGTGTCCCGGCCGGAAGGTGTTCTGCCTGGCGACAGGGAATACTCCGTATCTCGGGTAATATATCTTTTTACCTCCTGAATAATGTCGGCCTCACTGGCTGTGCCAGACTCATAGCGGGTCAGTAAATCTCCCCTCTGTTTCAGATAATTCAGAAAATCCTTCTGAACATCCTCTAAAGATTCCGGCACCTGAAGATAATATTTTTTCACAAAATCCGTTAG
This sequence comes from Lachnospiraceae bacterium, assembly GCA_022510605.1. Taxonomy (GTDB): domain Bacteria; phylum Bacillota; class Clostridia; order Lachnospirales; family Lachnospiraceae; genus Eubacterium_F. Next base: position 15,132 of record JAFLTB010000058.1, on the reverse strand, counting down.
TTGCTGGCGTTCTACCTGATTATCGCCCCACCATATGACATTGGCCAGAGTAACATCCTGGCTCAGCAAATCCTGCCGCATTACCACAGGATAAATGCTGTAATATTCCACCATATAGTCAATTCCCAGAGTATCAATGGTGATACGTCCATTGCCTTCATACTTAAAGGAGCCAAGAGGAAGATAGGGCATCACATAATTGCCATAGCCAAATGCCATATTCCGGATGTGTAGTTTGCTGGTTCTCCATACATTTTTGCCAGTAGCCTCGGCATCCCCCAGTTCATTTCTCAGCCGGACATGCCAGTTATCCGGCGTTGCGCTCCCGCTATCCTCCATCGCCTGTAATTCCTCACTGTAGCCATCTTCTTTTGTCAGGGAGGACCATCGGTTGCTCTCATAAATATCCCCTACATATCCTTTCAGGTACATACCACTGTCTTTGTACACCTGGCCGGACATTTTTAACATCGTTTTCCCGGTATAGGTAATTTCTCTTCTTTTTCCCAACCGGCCATAATCTATCGCATCATCACTAAAGTATGCCTTAATCCAGTCAAAAACTTCATCGGCACTCCAGGTTGACAGTGCCACCAGGGAATTTTTCATCTGAACAATCCGGCCTTCATTTCTCTCATACCGCTCTGGCGGTATCACCACATAGGAAATCACTCCAGCCGCCAGTCCGGCAACCATCAGAATCAGGGATAATTTCTGGCGCATGCGCCGGTCCGTGGCGTCGGTCCGCATATGTCTGGTGCCCACAATAACTACGGCAACGATTAAGTAGGTAACAAGATTGGAGAAAAAACCCATCCGTCCCACCACCAGCGGCAGAACAGCAAAAGGAATCGTCGCCACAAGAAATACCATAGAGCGCCGTCTGCGGTAAAAGAATGCACTGATAATAGCAATCAGATAAATGCCAAGCAATACAAGAATCAGTGTAGTACAAAAATTCGTACTGGCACTCTCTGTATCTGTATAGGACATCAACGGCAGGCTGCTGCCGGAATAGTTCATAAATTCCTTGAGAAAACTGTTGACAATAGTCACAAAGCCCTTTTTTACTGCGCCGAAAAAGCGATAACCAATCAGGAGATAGAACAGGGTTATGCCCAGAATACCGTAAAGTTTTCCATTACGGAAGGTTTCCAGCACGGTAAAGAGGCCATAGAATAAAATGCTGCCAAGCAACATAACCAGCGCACAGATTCCCCTGTCAAAGGTCAGCGACAGACTGAAGGCTGTGCACATCAAAGCTGAGAAAACCCCGAGAAATACCAGGATAATCTGGCTGAACTCTAATATGAAGTTAATCAGTTTATTATTCCTCGTCCTCACGTTCCTCACCTCGTAAGTCAATAACCTCCAGACGTTCCCGAATCAGTCCACTGTTTTCCAAATCCACGTGGTTTTCCCCATGGTCTGCCACGGTCAGATATAGTGCCGATTCCAAAGGCTTTCCTTCCTCCCATGCAAGATACGCCTGGAGCAGTTCATTTTCATCCGTAGTGGTACGGCACCGAAATAAATCCTGAAACATCCAGAGAAGTTCCTCCTCCTGCTCCACGAGCCGTTCCTGCACAACCTCGTTTTTCCGGTCATACCAGATATACTTCTGCGGAATCGCATGCTCTATCATAAACATGGAAATAGAATAGATACCCTGTACCAGCAAATCAGCAAGGGTGCTTTCCCCCTTCGCTCCATTCTTTTTCCCTCTCTTTTTCTTCTCCGCTTCCCTGACGCACAAATCCACAAAAATGTGTACTGCCTTTGTCCGGGGCAGACTTCCCTCTTTTACCATCAAACTGCCTGTCTTACTGCTGAGTTTCCAGTGAATCCTCTGGATTTTATCCCCATCCGTAAATTCCCGGATATTAAAAATTTCCGATGGGTCATCCCCCTTTTTGTAGAGGGAAAAACGGTCACTGTCTTCGTTGGTCTCATTGTACCAGCGGTCTTCGCCCAGATACATTTCCTTCAATGGCGGCAGTATCAGTATGTTCTGTGTCTCATAACGTTTCCCAACCGTCCAGGCAAAAATACTCAGATAATCATAAATCCTCACCTTTTTCACCTTAATGGCCACACTGCCGCAGTGCTGCATCACCACCGGTATCCGCCGGTCCCTCTTTCGTCCAGCATCCACAGAAAACCGGATTTTTAATTTGCCCTTTTCCCCCGAAAAATAATTTTCATACTGCACTCTGGCAATCCCTTTAGTAATGGGCAGAAGCCGGCATCGGTTTTCTACGGAAAGGGTTATGGCAGCCCGGGCCGGCCGTTCCATGGTATCCTTTTCTGCCACGGGATTTTTGGAATCTACCGATACCAGTATCCGAATCCGCATAAAAATCAGAAAAATCAGCATAAACAGCGGCATCAGTGTCAGCATACCCATAATCGCCACGGTTCCAAATTCCAGGAAAAAGACGGAAACCACCAGTCCTATCAGAAAAAGGAGTGCAAAAAATAGTGTTCCTATTGTCATGGCTGCCTCCTTTACAGTTTCGGCACCGGTACTTTATTTACAATTTCTTCCACCACATCCTCTTCGGAAACATGGTTCATACGCGCCTTTCCATTTAACAGCAGGCGATGAGCCAGCACCGCTTTTGACACTGCCTGGACATCCTCCGGCAGTACATAATTGCGCCCCTGAACAAAGGCTCTTGCCTTGGACATATCCATAAGCGCCAGCGTACCCCGCGGACTTACTCCCAGTGTAATCATCCCATGATTTCTCGTACCGTCCACAATTTTGGACAGATAGTTAAGTACCTTGTCATCAACAAAAATCTGTTTCACCTGATCCTGCATTTCCAGCAGTTCCTGCTTGGAAATAATCTCCTCAATGTAATCCAGTGGGTTAATGTCCTGACGTTCTTTGAGCAGGCGCATCTCCTCTTCAATGGTGGGATACCCCATGGAAATCTGAATCATAAAGCGGTCCAGCTGGGACTCTGGCAGCATCTGGGTTCCCGCAGAGCCCACCGGGTTCTGTGTTGCCACTACAACAAAAGGATTCGGCAGTTGTCTTGTCACGCCATCCACTGTTACCTGGCCTTCTTCCATAACCTCCAACAGCGCCGACTGGGTCTTGGTGGAAGTACGGTTAATCTCATCCGCCAGCATCAGATTACAGAGAATGGCTCCCGGCTTGTACTGAAATTCCCCATCCGCCCCAATCATATTAAAACCAACCACATCACTTGGCAGCACATCCGGCGTAAACTGCAAACGTCTTTCTGTCAATTCCATCGCCCGGGAAAAAGCCACCGCCAGCGTCGTCTTCCCTACCCCTGGCACGTCTTCAATCAGGATGTGTCCCTTTGCCAGAATCGCTGTCATTACCAGTTCAATGGCTTCCTCTTTGCCGCGAATTGCTTTTCCCACCTCTTTCAAAATAACCTGTACCTTCTCGTTCACTTCGTATTTCTCCTTTCCTGATTGCTTTTGTCATATAGCAGAAAACGCCTCGGTTTCCTCGGCGTTCTTCTTTCTCTTATTTGGACACTACCACCCACCAAGGCTCCCTCAGAGCCTTTGCTCTAGGAAACCTTCATCTTAAATTTGCGGACAGCACGCTCATCCTCTATGTCAATTTTTTCCATGTGGCCTCCCAGACCACGAATTTTCTCTTCAAAGTTTTCATACCCACGCTCAATGTACTGAATCTGGTCCACATAAGTATATCCTTCGGCCACCAGTCCAGCCATAACAAGTGCGGCTCCCGCCCGCAAATCCGGTGCGCTCACCGTCGCTCCTGTAAATCCTTCCACCCCGGTGATAAAGGCGGCATTTCCTTCCACGGTAATATTGGCTCCCATGCGCCGCAGTTCACTGACATACTTCATACGGGTCTCAAAAATTGTCTCAGTGACAATGCTGGTGCCCTCAGACAGAGCCAGCAGAGTTGTCATCTGTGGCTGCATATCCGTAGGAAAGCCCGGATATGGCATGGTCTTTACATTGGCATAGGACAATCTGTGGTCTGACAGAACACGGACACAATCATCAAATTCCTCCACTCTGGCACCAATCTCTGTTAATTTGGCTGTAATGGCCTCTAAGTGCTTAGGAATTACATTTTTAATATAGACATCGCCTCCGGTGGCCGCCACCATCAGCATATAGGTTCCTGCTTCAATCTGGTCCGGAATGATAGAATATTCGCTTCCATGCAGGGATTCCACCCCCCGGATGCGGATGGCATCCGTACCGGCACCCTTAATGTTGGCCCCCATGCTGTTGAGGAAGTTAGCCACATCAACAATATGCGGTTCCTTCGCCGGATTTTCAATAATCGTTTTACCCTCTGCCATGCAGGACGCCATCATGATATTAATGGTGGCTCCCACACTCGGACAGTCCAGATAAATATGATTTCCCACAAGCCGCTCTGCTTTGGCGTCAATTTTGCCGTGGTGAATGGTTACTTCTGCTCCCAGCTGCTCAAAGCCCTTAATGTGCTGGTCAATGGGACGGCTTCCAATCTGGCATCCTCCCGGCAGCGCCACCAGCGCCTTTTTATACTTACCAAGCAAGGCCCCTACCAGATAATAGGAGCCGCGAATCTTTCGAATTTCATCTTCATCTACATTCACATCATTAATCAGGGCACCATTAATACGGACGGCGTGCGTACCCTGACGCTCCACAATCGCCCCGATTCCCTCAATAGCATCTAATAAAACCCGGACATCATCCACGTCCGGCAGATTTTCGATTGTCACCGGTTCATTGGCCATAATAGCCGCCACAATAATTCCCAATGCGGCATTTTTTGCACCGCCAATGGCAACTTCCCCCTGAAGTGGTGAACCACCCTTAATGATATACTGCTTCATCATAAACCTCCACAACCTGAAACGTATTCCCACTATTTAATAAGTATAACACAATTTTGACATTTGTAAAACGGTAAATTGAATACATTTCACAAAAATTCGGTATTATTTTTTGACAGAATAACCAAATTTGCCGAGCCTCTCTCCCAGTGTGAAGTATTCGCCGTGGGAATAGGTCACCAGTCCGGTGCCGTTTAACTCAAATTTTCCCGTATCATTCATATATTTTTCACTTACCATTACCGATGCTATCTTTCCCAAAAACATATGGTGGCTGCCCAGTTCTATCATTTCTGTCACCTGACATTCCATATTGACGGGGCTTTCAGCAATAATCGGTGCATACTGCAAAACCGAACCCGGCGCCGCCGTCAGATTCATGCTGGCAAATTTATCCACGTCCCGTCCGGATTTTACCCCGCACCAGTCTGTGGCATAGGCCAGTTCTTTAGTGGTCAGGTTAATGACAAATTCCCCGCTCTCCCGGATCATGGAATAGGAGTGGCGCTCCGGGCGTACAGAGATGGATACCATGGCCGGCTCAGAGCAGATTGTCCCCGTCCAGGCCACTGTAATAATGTTTTTATTTCCCTCTTTATCTCCGCAGCTCACCATCACTGCCGGTACCGGGTAAAGCATATTTCCCGGCTTCCACACCTGCTTTTTCTCCATCCGTCTGGCTCCTCTCCCAGCAAATTGACATCGTTACGCTACATTCGGATTTTATAGCTCATCTTTTCCGAAAGTTCCGGGTAAATTCCCAGGAAACAATCCATCTCATCAAAAGCACCCGAGAGCATAATCACAATCTGGCCCTCATTTTCCTCTATAGCCTGAAGTAAATTCTCCACGGATTTTTTATTCATCTCCGCCGCATTGGTCACCAGCATACAGCCTCCCAGAACCTTTTCTATCTGTTCCGACAGCTCCAGCTGGTTTAATTTATCCGCCGCAATCTTCACAATGCTCCGGGCAGAAAAATATCCTACATGATTCAACTCCTTGGCAATGCGTTTGGCAATAGCCAGGGTAATCCGTTCCTCTCCGCCGGCAAATACAAAATGTGCCGCTCCCTGATTATATTTTATCCGGGTCATTACGCCCTTCAGGGTGTAATAATGAATTCCATGCTCAGATACATCCTCCGGCTCATCCGCCAGCAGTTCTTCCAGACTTTTAGCCGGCTTTTGTTTTGGCGGCTTTGGCTTCTTTGGCGTCTTTGTTTTCCCAGTTACCACCGGCTCTGATACGCCTTCTTCGCCGTACAATGGTGCGGTCTCTCTGGCCGGTGCCTCCGGCTCCAACTGTGGAGCCTCCTGCATTGCTTCTGCCTCCAGCTGCGGGGCCTCCTGTGGCGCTTCTGCCTCCAGCTGCACTGGTTCTCCGGGCTCCTCCGGTTCCATACTTTCGGACTGCGGAGACGGAGCCGGCTCGCCACGCTCCGGCTCAACCGTCTCCTCCATGTCCTCCATCTCCTCCACCTCTACCGGCGGTGCCGCATAGGCAAAAACTGCCTCTCTGTCTGGCAGCTCCGGTTCCGGTATTTCTTCATCTGTCGGCGGTTCCCAGTCATCCGACTCACATTTTGCCATAAGGGCTCTGGCCTTCTCCACAATGTCACCCTCACCAAACCAGAGTTTCAAATCTTTACATTCCTGAATACATTTTTCCCGCAGTCCCTCCTGTTCATACAGCCGGGCCAGCTGAAATCCCCACTCCTCGGTATACTCTTCTTTTTTTAATTCCTCCAGAATCTCAATTAGTCTGCTTCGGGGCTCCCCCTCCGCCCTGGCTAACAGATACCGCAGTTCAAAGGTGTCCAGCGTCACACCGCCCACTACCTCATAGGTCAGAAAGAGTTCTCCCGCCTCCTCCATATCGCCCATGCGGATTACCAGTCGGAGCAGACGCCGCAGGGCCAGTCTGGAACGGGTTCTCTCGTAAATCAGATAATAAATTTCTTTTTCCCGTTCAAACCGTTCTGCTTTCTCGTATATATCAGCAAAGAGATACAAATCGTCAACCGAGTTCACATCGGAAAGAGACAGCGCGTCAATCTGTTCCAGCGCCTTCGTATACTTGTTATCCTCAATCAGATTACGAATCTGCCCGCAGCGGCGAAGCATCTCATACCTTCTTCCCATATCGCATCCTGCTCCTTAAGTATCTAATAAATACATTTTCGTCCTGTTTACTTCCTCCGGCACTGGCCGACCGGCCTTCTCAAATCTCCGAATTAACGAATCGATGTTTTTCTCCTGCTTCCGTTGCTCTATTGTGTAGCGCTTAGCCGCCTCTTTATAGGCATTTTGTGCCAGCAGCCCCTCTGCAATCTCCGGGGCCAGCGGACAGTAGGTAAACATGATACTCCTGGCAACCCGATTCAGTTTCATGGCTCCAGCAGCTTCCCGCATAATCCAGTCCTGGTAATCCCTGGCGAATACATCCCTGTGACGATTGTTGCACTGCTGCAGCTGTGCCTTTACCTTTTCTTTTTTCTCTGGAGACAGTTCGCTGTTTTTCTTGTAAAACTGCAAGTAATCGGTATATTCGCTTGTCAGTGAAGGATAGCGGAAATTATTCCAGTGCATTCCCATATCCGTGCGGCATTTCTCCCAACGGAAATGTGCCAGCATCTTCAGCGTTTCCTGCTCCAAATCCGGCTCTAAAAATATCGGCATGAGAATCCTTCCATGGGAATCCTTTTTACGTCCCTCAATATCCTGCCACATCAGACAGTTACGCCCATATACCGGGAACAGAATAAAGTCCGGTGCACAGTGTACGATGTTGGTAAAAGTATTGATTTCCACTTCCTCGTAAGAGGCACGTTTTTCCCGGTAAAACATGCTGTAATCCACTTTCTCCACCTTGCGCACGGCGGCGTTAATGGCGGCTCCGGTAACAATGGAATGTTCCAGTCTGCCAAACACGCCTTCCGAACACAGTACCGGGACAAAGGCGGAAATGTTGCCACTGAGAACCCGGTCGGCATAGCGCATGAGTTTTTCCACTTCAAAGTGCAGTTTTGCATCCACGTCAGAAAGTGCCTTTCTCATATCCTTTTTATCCAGAGCGCCAGTGGCCTGCTCCTGACGAAGCATTGTCTCATAATCGGTGTCAAATTCATCCTTGGATGGATTTTTACGTCCCTCGTATATAGCCCGCAGCCACATAGGCATGGTGTATACCTGGCAGGCCAGCTCTGCGTCGTCGGTATCCGGCAGGGCCAGAAGCTCCCGCAGTTCATTCTCGGTCAGCAGTTCTTCGCTGACATAGCCATAGCGCAGAAACAGTTTCACCGCCAGAGGCGGATTGGCATCTTCAAAACTTTTTTTCACAACAGCCTCATAAATTTCAAAGAAACCTCCTGCTATGGCTTTGCGGATTGCCGTGGCCTCCGGCGTCCGGGCAAATTTATCTGCCAGCCCCATAAAGGCTTCCACCTTCTCCCGAAATTCCTCTGCCACTTTCCCATGCACCGGTGCATAATCCAGAATCTGCGACAGGGAGCCATTTAACACCTGTAAATCCTGTCCCTCGTCGGAGTCAAGCCTGCTGTCATCATCGCTGAGCAGAGAGAAATAAATTTGCTCCATGCGAGCCCGGTTCAGATTTGGAGTAACGCCAGCATTTTCAATTAATACAGTTTCCAGCTCATTAATGGCCTCCAGCAGTCTGTCCAGCATGCTGCTGAACCGGCTTTCATCCTGTCCGGCCTTTTTCACTCCCATTGCCATCTTTCCAATCAGGGCAAAGAGATTTTTTTCATCCATAATCATGTGACGGAAATATCGATACAACCACTCACTGTAGTACCGGCACCCTTCCGCAAGCCCCGGTATTACCTGACATTGGCCGGCATACGTTTCCCTGGACACATAGGCACTGCCGCCATAAAAGTTTTTCTGTGCCTCCACTGGAATCTTACTGCACTGAATATAATATTCCAACGTCTCCGGCAGAGAAAATGTCTCCATGCTCTGTTCCTTTAGCCGTTCCAGAGAGGAAATTTTCTCAGGAATCAATCCTGTTTCTTCTCCAAAGGACTGGTAATCCCGATACATTTCCATCACAAAATCTGTAATCTGCTCCGCTTCTTTTTGCAATTTACAAAAATTTTTGAACATATTCGATATAAAGAAATTTAAGGACGTAACTAAAAGCCCCCGATATTGTGGCTTTTCTTCCAACAGGAGGCCTACTTGTTCCATGCCGCCGGCAGGCAGCCCATATAATACTAAATCGTCCAGCGCAGTATAAGTAAAGGAATGTCTGCCTGCTTCCGCATCGCATATTCCCAGAAAATTCCCCGAGCCAAGTACCTGATTGACGCCTTCTGCCCAAACGGTAACCCGCCCCTTCAGAATCAGGGCGATGGACTGCACCGGCTCTCCCTTTTCATAAACCACTGCCCCCGCGGCAATGGAATTTGTCCCATTTATATTAAGGTTCTCTATCATACAAGCCACCTCAATACTTTCTCTATGTTATATAAAAATCCGCGCGCCCCGCGTCGAATCAAAATCCGAAGACGTTACCGAAGCAGTAAACTCAGCCCAGGCACCCTCACGTCACACAAGAAGTTTTGCTTAGTGCTGCTCCATTCCTGACCTGACACGGTTCACAAGTTCCTGTTGCGCAAGACCCGGACGTCAACGCCACTTACTCCGGGCGGCTCTCCGTCAAAAGACCCTCGGCGGGACAACACCCCTGCTGTAGCGGATTGCAGGTACAGGGCACCGCTATCTCCCCGGCTGCACGGAAATTTTAACAATAATACACTGTTGATTATAGCCGTTTGTGCCTTCGGTGTCAACTGATATTGACCTTTTTATGCTCTCTGCGAAGTTCTCGAAAAAAATCTGTCATCAGACGACTGCATTCCTCTCCCAGCACACCGGTTACCAGTTCCGCCTGGTGATTAAATCCCGGCGTCTGCAGCAGGTTCAGCACCGAACCGGCACAGCCTGCCTTGGGATTCATACTCCCCACCACCACTCTGGGAATCCGGGCCTGCACAATGGCACCGGCACACATAGGACAGGGCTCTAAGGTCACATACATGGTACAATCTTCCAGCCGCCAGTCTCCCAGCGCCCGGCTGGCCTTATGGATGGCCGCTATCTCTGCATGGGCCAGTGTGTTTTTTTTCCAGTTCCTCTTATTATAGCCTCTGGCAATGATTTTATCCTCATGCACAATAACACAGCCAATAGGGGTTTCCTCTCTCCGGTACGCCCTCTTTGCCTGTGCAATGGCCTCCTTCATATATTTTTCATCCTGCGTCATTTTCTGCTCCTTTGCTCCCGTCTACAGTTCCTTCAGCCAGTATCCGAAATCTCCTGAGGTAATACGCTTTTTCTGCGTAGCTTTAAATCTTGGAAATCCAAAACGGCTGGCCAGATACTGCTCCCTTCGGTGAAACTGTCCTGGCACTCCCACATAATTTTTGTTCTTACTATGAGCATACAACAAATGCCTGTAATTGTAAAACCCCTGGAGCAAAAAACTGTTTTTGGCGTAGTGCCAGAACTCCATGGGAAAGGAGGAAAAATCCGATGGTTCTATCTGAAGACACCACTCCATCTCATCATCCTCAAAGGGATACATTTCCTCTAATCCGGCCAAAAACGGGTCCTTCACCCGCTCCGGCTCCCCCGCCGGCATGGCCGCAAGAGAGGCTGCAGCGGCTTCCTCCTGCGGCGGCTCTACATTGCTTTCGGAAGGCTGTTCCGTAACATTTTCGGAAGGCTGTTCCGCCACACTTTCGGAAGGCTGCTTCTCTTCCTCTCGGGCAGTCTGCCCCGCATTTTCTTTCGGTGGCTGCTCCACTTCAGGCAATATCACTGGTTTTTTCTCTTCCCTGGCAAATTTTACCTGCTCATGCACAATCTCCCCCGAATGTTCCGGACAGGTTCCCGTCAGATACCAGTCCTGCTTCCCCAGGATAATTCCCCGAATCTGCTCTGCCACCATAGAATTTCCCATACGCTCCAAAGGCACCTGCAGCTGCCAGGTCTCCTCCTCTCCGGTTGTCCCAAGCAGCAGCGGATAGAGTTCTTCCCCTTTTTCATACACCACATAAACCGGCAGACGGGGAGGTGTCCCCTGCCCCGGAAGGGCCAGATAGAGCATCAGCTTCCCCTCCCGTTTTTCCAGACGGGCAAAGCCATTGACACCGGCATCCATCCCTCTCTCTATTTTCTTCAGGTAAATGATTTTTCGCATATAATCAGACAATTTTTCCTCCTTACCGCTCCTTGACCCGGCGGGTCAGGTAATCCTCTGATACACTATATGCTTGTCATTCCCCTGCTATGACTGATGTTTTTCTTTACCCGTTTGAACCCTGTTTAGTCTTGTGCCATCGTGCTAGCCAGTTCCAACAGGCTGTCGTAGCACGGCTTCCTGTTATTCTCTTCATCCAGCATAAGGGGATAACTATCCTCTCCCTTAAAGCTGGTGAGCCAGGTAACATCATCGTTCAGGCCCCAGAAGGTAACGGAGGTTATATCTGCCTTGCCCTCTCTGTCCGCATCCAGAATAATCTGGAAAAATTCCCGATAGCGCTGTGCCTGACTTTGCAGACCCTCTGTGGAGTCATCGTTGTTGTGCATGTCGATTTCCGTAAACTGCAATTCCAGTCCCGGTATTGCCGCATACTCCTCAATGGCAGCGGCAACCAAATCTACGCTGGGATAATTCATATCCCAATGGCTCTGAAAGCCTACGCCATCCACAATCCCTTTTTCCGACAGGTTTTTCAACAGGTCGGCAATGGTATTACGCTTGGCCGGCATGTACTCGTTGTAATCATTGTAAAAAAGTTTAACCGATTTATCCGCATATTTCCTCGCAAAGGTAAAGGCATCCTCAATATAGGATTCATCCCCGTATATCTGATACCAATTGCTCTGAGTGCGGTAGCCTCCGTTGTCATCGCAGGCCTCATTAACTACATCCCAGGCATACACCACCCCTGGATAATTGTCCTGGCAGTAGGTCAGCACCTTCTGAATATAACTCTCCATACGCTTTTTCATCTCGGCCTTGTCTACCTGGGGATTGCTGGCCTCGTAGTCCTCGCAGAAGAACCAGTCCGGAGTCTGGCTGTGCCATACCAGACAATGCCCCCGTAACGTAAGGCCATTGTCTTTGGCCAGGGTCAGCACCCTGTCCAGCACCTCCGTATTAATCCCCGGCATGCCATCCTCACTTTCCTCCGAACTTCTCTGGTCCAACAGACTTTCCGGCTTCATTTCATTTTCCATGGTAATGCTGTTGAAATTTTCTGTTATTACACCTGCCAGTTCTTCATCGGCCAACTGATATGTGTTCACTGCGACGCCCACCTTGAAATCGCCGGCAAAGGCGTCCTTCAAATTTTCCGCATCAATGGCACTCTGGCTGACGGTTTCCTGTACCGTCTCCGGCTGCTCAGTCTCACGACTGCCTGCTTCCTCTCCTGCTTCTCCACAGCCGCCCAGGGCTAAAAGCACCGCCCCGGCAAGAAGCACACTGCAAATACATTTTTTTCTCATTTTAATTCCTCCATTTCTTATTTTCTACCTTGTGCAATGAGGCTGTTTTGATAAATTTATTTCTTTGTAATAACTGCCACCGCACATGGCATTCTTCCATCTATAATATAAAAACTGACATTTTCATATCCGGCTTTTTCAAAAAAATTTTTATACGAAAAAATATCAAATTGTTGTTTAAAATTCGCTCCTGCAATTTCCAGTAAACGCACTGCTTTTCTATTTACTCCCTCTGAAGCATTTATATATGTGGGGATAATGATTTTACCACCCGGTTTGCAAACCCTTTCCAGTTCTTTGAGAGCTGCATATGGCTCAGACAATAAGTGTATAACATTGCCTGCAACAACCTTGTCAAATCTGTCACTCCGACATTTTAACTGTGTCATATCCGCACGCTTTATTATAACGTTACGATAATTCTTGCAGTTTTTTTCTGTCTGCTTTAACATACCAGTAGAAAGATCTGTCGTAATAAGCTGTTTGCATTTTGGAGCAATAAATTTACTTATAGCACCCGTACCGCAGGCACATTCTAAAACAATATCTTCTTGTTCAATTTCTTCAGCAACTCTTTTCCCAAGTCCCCTATACACCTTGCCATTATACACAGTTTCAAAAAAATCATAGAACGAGGATACTCTATCCCAAAACATATATACCTCCTGTAAGTTTCGATTTCCCGTCTGATAAACTATAAGTTACCGTTTGCCCCAAAGCAAATAATCAATTTTTTTAATATCCGTCAACTTATCCCTATATGCTGGCAGTGCTTCATCAAATTTAGCAATACATAATTTACCGTAATCATCTTCTATAAAAGATTTATACCAACACTTAATATATGCATATATTTTAGATGCTTCCTTAATTCTTTCCTCTGCGTCAGCAGACCGAAATTTCTCCCACTCTGCTATTTTACCTAAGTTTATAAGTACATACTTATCCCATATAGGAAGCTGAGGATCAATGGTAGCCATGAGCTTGCTTACAAATGACACCTCTATCTTGCCGCTTTCTTTAAACATAATATGTAACAAATCTTCAAAAGAGCGATTTTCTGTTAATTGTTGTTCCTTTAGTTTATACTTATTTCTTTTTCAATTCTGCAATTTGTTATTTACAAAGCATCCTTCGGACAGTTTCTTACACATTCAAAGCAGAGAATACACTCCGTTCCATTCTCTCTCGTCCTCAAATTATCCGTTACATCTACATTCATTGGACATACACGTTTGCACTTGCCACAAGATATGCACTTACTTGTATCGCACTGTATTCTGAGCATGGAAAAATAACTCATCGGTTTTAGAAATACGGTAATCGGACATATGTATTTGCAGAATGCCCTGTTGTCCTTGAAAAAAAATGCCAATCCGATACCAACGGCATAATACAGCAGGTTTCCTATAACGAAAGCCCAGAACATGATTCTTTCCATGTTACCCACATGAGCCAGAAAGAGGAATGCCACAAATATGAGCGATGCCGCAAAGGTAATATACCTGAACCATCCTATTTTCTTTCGTGGCTGCGTTGGTATTTTGTAGGGAAGAAAATCAAGTACCATTGCCGTCCAACAGGCATAACCACACCATCCCCTTCCAAAGATTAATGGCCCGAATATCTTAGCCACCGCATAATGAATAGTTGCCGCCTCAAATACTCCGGTAAACAGATAGTACCAAAACCCCTCAATCTGCATATTTTCGTTGCAGATTAGTCCTAAATAGACCAGCATATACATTCCAACTAAAAGCTGTGTCACTCGCCGGGCGTGTTTGTACTTCCTGATAAACAAGAAGAGACCCAATGCGATAGAAATGCCAATATAGCTGAAATTCAACAGATAAAACAGGTTATCTTTTGTCAGCCAAAGTGTAATTGCTACCGATTCAAATACCGCCAGCATAATAACTGGCAACAAGTATTTCTTCATCCTGTACCCTCCTTACGATTTGTCTTTCAGTATAGCACACATATCTAAATCTTTCCAGCATGTTCTTCTGACCCATGCTATAATAATAAATTCTTCTTTTCAGCCTCTGTCAGGCTCTCATTAAAACCGTCTGCAATTTCCGATGGATTAAAAAAAGGGGCGATTATCCCGCCCCTTCTGTAATTCCTAAAATATCCGACATGCTTTCTGCCTGCTCTGTGGTTAAACGGCTATATGCAATGCCTGTAAACTCATAAAACATATTGGATACTGCCGTATATTTTAACCCGTCAATTTCGTTTCCATAATCTGTAACAATTGACAGATAGCGTCCTAATAATACGGCCTGATGTGAAGATGAGCCTTCCGAAGAACTCTCATTATCACCGTAATCAATCATATCCCAATGATCACTTCCATAACAGGTCAGAGAAGAAAGAATTTGATATATTGTATCAATTTCTTCACGGTCTGTTATTTTTAAAGTCCCGATTTGTTTCTGTATGGCTTTGCCCTCATCGGTATTATCCATTGTTGCAGGTTTTACTTCAATTTCACTTATTACATCTGCGGAATCCATCTGATATACAAGTTCAAGAACATCGCTATAAGGATATTCCTTATTTTCAAAACATGAAAATTTCCATAAAGAATATTCCTCATTAACATATCTGATCAGATACTGCATATCTGTATGCCCAGATACATGATACAATTCCACTGTTTCGGATACGCTGCTTCCTCTATTCTCTGATAATATAGTGCTTTCTACAGATTGAACCTTTTCATATAC
>JAFLTB010000057.1 GCA_022510605.1 Lachnospiraceae bacterium | reverse complement strand
AGTGAATATGCACCAGAATCGCCCTCGGAAAACTCGTTTTCCAGATGCGATTCTGATGCATATTGACATTGCCGCTTTCAGCGGCAAGTCCTTTTTGCACAAAAAATACATTTTTTACAAAATACGAATACTCAAGTATATGAATATTATTGTTCCATGGAATACCGGTACAGGGAATACTCCCCATAGGTTTCTGCGCCCTGCCTTGCATCCGAATATGCAATATAGAAATCCCCGGTTTCCTCATCCCGGAATGCCTGTTCAATATCCCATGACCTGTCACTTAGCATATTGTCATTGGACATAATCACCTCTCCATTGGGCTCTTTGCCGTCAAAGTAGTGGATGCCCTGGGAATTCACGGTATAAAAACCTTTTTCATCTTCTCCGGGAATCATGGCTGTTCCCGAATCTTCGGAAATCCCATTGCAGTCAAGCAGTTCCAAAAGTTTTCCAGACTCAATATCATACACCGCAATTTTATCCGCCTCGGAATCCAATACAGTATAAAAGCGCTGATTCATAACAAAGGACTGTACATATTTTGATTCCATTCCTCCATCCTCCATCCGAACCATTACGGACTCAATTCCCGGATACTCCTGAAGTTTTTCTCCCGTGTTCAAATCATGTAGTTCCCAGACTTTTTTTCTATTCTCACTTGTATTCCCTCTTGACGCATAAAGAATAATCCGATTTCCCGGCAGTACGTGGAAACCATTTCCTATCATTGTGACACTTTCTTCCTCTTTATCTTCTCCCATGTCCAATTCCGTTTTTTCCACTTGTCCGTTCTCGAACAACCGCACAATGAGAAATTCCCAGTCAGGCCCATATCCCGTAGTATACAGTGTACCATCTTCTGCATACTCCATTTGGGGTGTTATTTCATTAAAATTCTTTTTCCATGCATTTTCCTTCCTTTTCCATGCTCCGTCTTCCGACAGGCAGTATTCTTCATAATCATATGTCACATCGGAATATGTAACAATCCATGCTGTTATCTGCTCATAGTTGTCCTGTAAAATTTTAAAGCATAAGGAGCCATTTTCCGTGCCGGGTAATGAAATCTTCGTCTCCGTCCAGGCAAATTCATTCTTTGTCTGGGGCGTCTGCATCGCCGGATTTTCTTCCTGTCTGCTGCAGGAGGTACCAAAGCATGATACCATCAGAACCAGCGCCATAAAGACCGATAACCACACACTGCTCCTTTTTTCTCTCATGTTCAACACCATCCTCTTGCCTGTAATGTTGGCCTCCCTGTTTGCTCCCAGGCTCTCAGACAGACGGAACCGGCAGGCTTTTTCAACATTAGCCAACAACACCTGATTATAGGTAAGTCTCTCCCTCTCTCCCAGCTTGTCCGTGACATACTCATCACAGATAAATTCCATATCCTCCATCATTCTTCTGCTGATAATACGGAAAACCGGATTCCACCAGTTAAACAGGTTGCCCAGTGAGAGCAGCGCCTTGATTTCCAAATCCCTGCGGGCAATATGTACCATCTCATGCTTGAGAATATAATAGAGTTCTTCCCTGCTGTATTCCCGGCAGGGCAAAAGAATCTTCTTTTTTCTAATGCCTGTGCACAGAGGGGAGGCCACAAAATCGCTGGCGTAATAATAAATGTTCTGGCGAAGTCCCAGTTCCTGTTTCAAGGGCTCTGCCACTTCTTCCACCATGTCTCCTGCTATCCCGGAAGCCGCCTTTGCTGTATTCGCTGTCAGCGGTACCGCCATGGACAATACATTTTTTTGAAACAGTCGGTAAAAAATCACTTTTTTCACTGCCAATAACAGAAACCCAATCAGCCAGAGAAGCCCCACTCCCATCACGAAAGCCCTGGATACTTCAATATGAAACCAGGAGGCCGCAGGCTCTAAAGAAATTTTATTATCCCCACTGGGACGATAGCCGTCCCGTTTTTCCAGGAATACAGAGAAATTTGGGGGGCTGCTTTCCTCTTTCCCCTGCAAGCCATTCTCTGACTGTGCCTGCTTTGACTGCATCTGCTCTGACTGGGTCTGTTCTGACTGCGGGGCCTCTGGCAGCCTCCCGGAACTGTTTTTTTCCATATTGTCCCGTCCATCGTCTGCCTCACCAGTTGCCTCATCGGTCTGTGACACCATGTCAATGGTTAAGGGCAGTGTTTTCTGCCACTGAAATACTGACACATCCACGGGTATACTGATACGCAGTAACAAAAGCGCACCACATAAAAACCGCCATTTCCTGGATATACGGCCATCTGTCCAGCGAAATAACAGCGTCAAACCTATCAGTGCCACAAGACACAAACAGGAATACAACACGTATTGATATAGTATCTCCATAAGCACCCTCCTCAACTACGTTTTGTAGTAATAATTATATACTACGCTATGTAGTTGCTTTTGTCAAGAAACTACAGGAACTGTCTTACGATAATAAAAGACGTGGCCGGGAAGCACACGTCTTTACATACTATAGATTTTTCACTTTGAACTCCCGTTCTGCCGCCCGTCTCTGGTCCTTCTTTGCGATGTCCTGACGTTTATCATAAAGTTTCTTACCCTTTGCCAGGGCGATTTCCACCTTGATAAGGCTTCCCTTAAAATATACCTGCAGCGGCACCAGAGTATAGCCCTTCTGCTCGATTTTTCCAATCAGCCGGCGTATCTCATGGCGGTGCAGTAAGAGTTTCCGCACCCGCAGAGGGTCTTTGTTAAAAATATTTCCCTTCTCATAGGGACTGACGTGCATGCCATACAGCTGCACCTCACTGTTTTTATCAATACGGATAAAGGCTTCCTTAATACTGCAATGCCCCTGACGGATGGACTTTACTTCCGTTCCCACAAGTTCAATGCCCGCCTCAATTTTTTCCTCGATAAAATAATCATGCCACGCTTTTTTATTGTTGGCAATCAGTTTGGTTGTCTCCTTACTCATGTTCTTCTAATTCCTTTCCAGGCTGTCACACCGTTATTCCTCATCCTCAAGCACCATTCGGAAATCAATGGTCCGGGTTCTTATGTCCACTCCTGTGGTCTCCACGGTCACCCGCTGGCCCATCCGAAATTCCCGGCCAGTATAATGCCCGAGAACCCGGCACTTCTCTTCCTGAAAATCATACCGGTCATCTCCCATGTCTGCCAGACGCACCATGCCTTCCACTGTATTGGGCAGCTCCACATAAATTCCCCAGGAGGTTACGCCGCTTATAATCCCCTCAAACTGCTCTCCTATATAATCCTGCATGTACTCCGCTTTCTTCAGTTTATCCACTTCTCTTTCAGCGTCATCGGCCCGGCGCTCCCGCTCACTGGTAATCTGTGCCACTTCAGGCAAAAGAGCCTCGTAGTGTTCATAACGTTTACCGTGAAGGCCCTGATGAAGATTCTCCTTGATAATCCGGTGTATCTGCAAGTCCGGATAACGCCGGATGGGCGAAGTAAAGTGGCAGTAATAGGAGGCCGCCAGTCCGAAGTGTCCTTCGTTTGTAGTGGAATATTTCGCCCGCTTCATGGAACGGAGGGTCAGACGGCTTAAAAAGTCCTCCTCCTCAGTTCCCTCAATCTGGGTAATCAGCTTCTGGATCTCTCCCGGATGAACCTCTTCATTGCCCACCCGGAGGTGATAGCCGAAGGCCGCCGTAGTTCTGGCAAGGTCCCGAATCTTTTCCAAATCCGGGTACTCATGGGTACGATAGAGAAAGGGAAGCTCCAGCCAGAAGTATTCTTCTGCCACCGCTTTGTTAGCCGCCAGCATAAATTCCTCAATCAGCCGGGTGGCGGTATTTCTCTCATAGGGTACAATATTCACAGGATGACCCTCGTCATCCAGCTGAATCTTACATTCCGCAAAATCAAAGTCAATGGAGCCCTGTTTTTTCCGATTTTTACGCAGAATCGCCGCCAGTTCCGCCATGGTTTCAAACATGGGAAGCAGCGCTTCATAGCGCCGGCAGGTCTCCGGTGTATGATGGGTAAGAATATCGTTGACATCCGAATAATTCATCCGCTCTGTCACATGAATAACTGTTTCCACGATTTCATGTTCCATCAGACGTCCCTTCCCGTCAAAGGTCATAAGACAACTGAGGGCCAGTCTGTCCTCCCCGGCATTCAGGGAACAGATGCCATTGGAGAGCTTGTGAGGAATCATGGGAATCACCCGGTCTGCCAGGTAAACACTGGTACCCCGTTCCAGAGCCTCTTTGTCTAAGGGGGACTGCTCCGTTACATAATGGGCCACATCTGCAATGTGGACACCCAGCTCATAGTTCCCCTCACCGGTCTTTTGTATGGTAATGGCATCGTCCAAATCTTTGGCATCCTCTCCGTCAATGGTGACGGTGTCCCATTCACGTAAATCCCGGCGTCCCTCATATTCAGGGGCCTCCAGACTCTCCGGAATGGTAAGCACCTGTTCCATTACCGCCTCCGGGAACTGCTCCGGCAGGCCAAAATCCTTTATGATAGAGAGAACGTCCACCCCCGGGTCATGAAGATGGCCCAATATCTGGATTACCTGTCCCTCCGGGCTTTTTTTCTCACTGCCGTAATCGGTAATTTCCACAACTACCTTATGTCCGTCCACCGCATCCAGGGTGGCTCCCTTGGGAATATAAATATCCCGGCCCAGCTTTTCATTGTCCGGAATGACGAAGGTAATATTCCGGTTCCGGCTGAAGGTTCCCACAACGGTATGATTTTTCCGCTCCACAATGCGGGTAATCACGCCCCTTCTACGCCATTTGCCCCCGCTGGCGCAATTGGTAAGGTGAACCTGTACGATATCCCCGTGAAAAGCGTTTTTGCACTCCTCCTCAGGAATAAATACATCCTCCTCATCCCCGGTCCGGACAAAGCCAAAGCCCCGGCGGGTAGACATAAATTCGCCGGTGAGAATCAGGTGCTTTTCAAGACACAGCCGTTTTCCCTCATCCATCCGGATTTTTTTCTTTGACAGCAGATGTTCAATAATGGCATTAAAATCCTTGGATTCCCGCCGTGGCACACACAGCAGAGACGCCATTTCATTTTTCTTCATGGGACGGTAGTCCTCATCCTCCATAAATGCCAGAATCCGTTCAGTCCTCTGTCTTTCCAATTCTTCCTGCATCTGATTCCTCCATTACAAAGGCACTCCCCCAAAATGGAAGGAGTGCCTGTTATAATCGGTTTCCTGTTTTAATCATCCCAGCCAATCGGTGCAAAGAACCAGAGAAAGAAGAACGAATAAGATAGCAAGTACCCTTGTAATCTTAACCAGTATTCCCTCTGCGGAACGTCCCTTGTTCTTTGTCCAGTAGGAATCGGCAGCGCCGCTTACAGCACCAAGTCCCGAAGTCTTTCCTTCCTGCATAAGTACCACAATCACAAGTGCGACACATATAACAATATATATAACGGTAGCAATAGTTTTAATTACGGTAGTTGTCATTTTCTCTTAACCCTCCTGTTTCTTATTCTGAATGAAAGTTGGTATCTTTATCCCTTCCATTCCCTGTTTTTCATTTTTGGCACTGCGATGGGTAATGACCGGCATATCCTCTTCTAAGGACTGGGGAGCACTCCCTGCCGGCCTCGCCGCCTGCACACTGGATACCGGGCTCTTGGCCTGGCTGTTAAATCCATCTAAAAAGCTCAATCCACTTCGCTGTGGCGCTGCTGTCGATTTGTTGTTCAGAAAGTTTGGCGTACCCGTTCCAAATTTCGTATTAAATCCACCCATAGAATTACCCGGCACCCGGTCCTCAAGTCCTGTGGCAATAACAGTAATGGTAACAGAATCGGAACTTGTCTCGTCATACATGGCACCAAAGATAATGGTGGCCTCCTCGCCAGCCAACTCCTGCACATAGGAAGCAGCTTCATTGGCTTCAATCAGGCTGACCTCTCCAGATACATTGATAATGACATGGGTCGCCCCGTCAATGGTAGTCTCAAGCAATGGACTGGTAATGGCCTGTTTTACGGCTTCTACGCACTTGTCGTCGCCCTTGCCAACACCAATGCCTATATGAGCAATTCCCTTGTCCTTCATGACTGTGACAACATCGGCAAAATCCAGATTAATCAGAGCCGGTGTATTGATTAAGTCTGTGATACCCTGAACACCCTGCTGTAATACCTCGTCTGCCTTCCGCAGTGCCTCCGGCATGGTAGTTCTCCGATCACAGATGGCAAGTAATTTATCGTTAGGAATAACAATCAGTGTGTCTACACAATCCCGCAGTTTCTCAATACCACCAATGGCATTGTTCATACGATTCTTCCCCTCAAAACTGAAGGGTTTCGTAACGATTCCCACGGTTAGTTTGCCCATATCCTTGGCGATTTTGGCAACCACCGGAGCCGCACCAGTACCGGTACCGCCGCCCATACCGCAGGTTACAAATACCATATCGGCATCCTTCACAGCCTCGGCCAGCTCTTCCCTGCTCTCCTCCGCTGCCTTCTCGCCAATCTCAGGCTTGGCCCCCGCTCCCAGTCCTTTGGTGAGCTTCTCGCCAATCTGCATACAGACCGGTGCCTTACAGCGCTGCAGAACCTGCTTATCTGTGTTGATACAGATAAATTCAACGCCTTTAATCCCCTCATCTATCATTCGGTTGACGGCATTGTTCCCGGCTCCACCCACTCCGATTACAAGTAAATTTGCAGCCGCATTCTCTGCCTCACTGGTCATAATCTCTAACACTACAGTTCCTCCTTCTATATCAATAGAAAACATTATACACAGTCACATATATTATATAATACTTTTTTTTCCATAAATAATCAAGTAGAATTTTGCAATTTACCCAACTATTTTTCTTTCGCCCCGGTATTCTGCTGTTCTTCCCGTTTATGAAAAATTACCGTGCCTTTCACCGTATAATTCGTCATGTCTATTTCCCCTGCCCCTATATTTTCCCTCTCCGCTGTCTCAAGAATACTGGACAGGGCAGAAATCTGTTCATCGTAATTCGTTTTCTTCCCCAGGTCTACCTGGATATCACCGATATAGAGAAACGCCTCATTGTTTTCGTTAAACTGAACCCTGTCCCAGTTAATCTGGTAATGCTGGAACAGATTTGCCAGATTCATAATCTGGGAGAGCAGACTTTCATCCTCCATCTGTATTTTATTGTAGAGGGTAAAGGTAACCAGACTTTTCGTCTCAAACAAGGGGATATTCTCCAATGGCTTGTCCGTGCTCTGCAGTACCATGCCGTCCTTATCAAAGTAGATGTACTGGTTCGTATAGGCAATCCCGGCCACAATGGTCTTTTCATAGAGCCGGATATGAATCTCGTTGGGGGAAGGGTAACTTACCTCATACTCCCGTACAAAATCCAGTTTCGGCGTCAAAGAGAGTTTGTCCATCAGCCAGAAGGTGAGAAGGTTTTTCTCAAACACATTGGTCTGGAACATCTCTGCCATCTGCTCCTGGCTGTAAAAGGTATTTCCCTCTACCGTGACTTTTTTTACCCGGAAGAAGAAAATACAGAAGACAATAATCAGAACTACTGCCAGCAAAATCCACCATTTTTTATGTTTTCTTACTATTTCCGCCATTGGAATTCCTCTTCCTTTCCATGCGTATTTTTCATACGGCCGCCTATTTCTCCTGTGCTTCCGATTTCACCCGGGCATCCAATCCCAGCGCTCTCATCTGCCCTGTAATATCTTCATATCCCCGGTAAATATAGTGTTCATTCTCCACCTCGGTCACCCCATCGGCCATGGCCGCCGCAATCAGAAGCCCTGCACCACTGCGAAGGTCATCTGCTTTCACATGGGCCCCGTGGAGTCTGGTAACACCGGTAATACTGGCCCGGTTGCTCACGTAATCAATGTTGGCCCCCATTTTCCGCAGCTGTCGTATCATCTGGAATCGGTTCTCAAAAATTCCTTCCTCAATCAGGCTGACACCACTGCTTTTACAAAGCACTGCCATAAGCAGGGACTGTCCATCCGTAGGAAATCCCGGATAAGGGGTGGTGCGGACATAGGGAAGGGGTCTGGGGACTCTCTCCTGCTTTAGAAAAAGCCCGTTTTTTTCTGTGTGGATCTGACATCCTAACCGGTGCAGAATCCGACGCTCCATCCGGGGCACCCGGCCCTCTGTCTCCAGAAAGGCCTCGCCGCCACAGCCTGCCACCATCATGGCATAGGTCAGAAAGGCAATCCGGTCGGTTCCCAGCCGCCAGTGGGCAGCATGAAGTCTGGGGACGCCATGAATCCGGATATTCCGGCTTCCCGCCCCCTCAATTTCAGCACCCATGGCCGTGAGAAACTCGCATAACTCCACGATTTCCGGCTCTCTGGCCGCATTGCCAATCCGGGTATCCCCTCTGGCTAACACCGCCGCCAGAACGATATTTTCTGTGGCGCCTACGCTGGGAAAGGGCAGTTCAATATCGGCTCCCCGAAGGCTTCCGCCGGTATCACATCGAAGGATGTGATTGTCCGCCTGAATCTCCGCTCCCATTTTCTGAAAGGCCGTAATATGGAAGTCAATGGGACGGCTGCCAATGGAACACCCCCCGGGATAGTCAATGGTAACCCGTTCAAACCGGGCCAGCAGACTTCCCAAAAGCAGAACGGAGGCCCGTATATCCCGCACTTTTTCTTCCTCGATTACACCTGTCCCCACGGAACCGGCGTCAATCTCAAGACGGTGTTCTCCATAGACCACCTGTCCGCCAATTTCCCGGATTACATCGGCCATGGCATGCACATCGGTAATATCCGGACAATTCTCAATTACCGTTATCCCATCGCACAAAACCGCCGCCGCAATCATGGGAAGTACCGCATTTTTGGACCCCTGAATCTTTCGTGTTCCCTGCACTTTTCTGCCACCGCAGACCTCTATTGACATTGACTCACCATATTTACTATGTTCTCAAGTACAATGTATGTAGAAATCCATGTCAGGTGCTTTTACATTTTGACGAAATACCTAACACAAGTCCCATCTCTGCCATCAGAATCATAATGGAGGTTCCTCCGTAACTGATAAAGGGAAGGGGAATACCCGTGGATGGCATGGAGTTTGTCACCACCGCAATATTAATAACCACCTGGGCCGCAATATGAATCAGTACACCGGTGCATATCAGCGCAGAAAATAAATCCGGTGCATTCATGGCCGTATTCAGGATTCGCCACAGAAGAAGAATAAACATAATAATTACAATTCCGGCTCCTACCATTCCCAGTTCCTCGCAGATAATGGAAAAAATCATATCGTTGTGGGACTCCGGGATAAAGCCCAGTTTTTGCATGCTCTCACCCAGTCCGCTGCCAAAAAGGCCGCCGGACGCAATGGCATACAGTCCCTGAAGCACCTGATAGCCTTTGGGATTGGTCTCCACATTCAGCCAGATGTTAATCCGGTCCGAGCGGAAGGCATCACCAAAGAGAATATACAGCGCCACCAGCCCCACACCAATCATGGCTAACAGGATATACAGCCGTTTTTTCTTGGCTGACACAAAGCACATGCCAAAGGTAATTACAAAAACTACAATGGCGGTACTTAAGTTTTCCATAGCCACCAGGACAATCAGCAGTCCCACCGGGATAAACACCCGGGCAATGCCCGCCAGCCTGCTCATGTCCCCGGGACGCTTCTGAATGAAATAAGCCGCCACTAAAATAACGACAATCTTTGTAAATTCTGAAGGCTGCAATGACAGTGGGCCGATATTGAGCCAGCGCTTGGCGCCATTTACCTCGTCTCCCACAAAGAGCACCAGGGTCTGGAGTGTCACTGCCAGCAGATACAGGGCAGTAATCATCCGAATCCGAAGCAGCGGCAGTGGCTTTAAGTACAATTTGTAATGAAAACGACTGACAACAAACATGGCCACTACACCGGCCGCCACGCCGACTGCCTGTTTTTTCAGAAAAAAGGCAGAGTCACCATATCTTACCTGGGACGTATAAGAGCTGGCACTGTATATCATCAGCATTCCAAAGCCCACCATACACAGGGTAATCAACAGCAGACTGTAATCAAAGGTACTCTGCACACTTTGTTTGGTTTTGTCGGTTCTGGCTTCCACAGACCTACCTCCCCGTCTTTATAGGTTACGGACAAATTCCTTAAACATGGTTCCTCTCTGCTCGTAGGAATCAAACATATCCCAACTGGCACAGGCTGGTGACAGCAGCACGGCATCCCCGCTCTCCGCCAGTTCTGCCGCCCGTGTGACCGCCTCCCCCAGACTGTCCACAAATTCATAATCGGTAAAGCCCAGTTTCTCAGCCGTCCGGGCAATCCGCTCCTTTGTCTCCCCCAGTAAAAGCAATTTTTTCACCCGGCCGTCAAAGGCCTGAATCCACTGGTCAAATTCTCCCCCTTTGTCATAGCCGCCGCCAATCAGTATCGTAGGACGACTCATAGACTGGATGCCCTTAATCGCCGCATCCGGATTGGTACCCTTGGAGTCATTGTAGTAATCCACACCGCCTTTGTCCGTCACATACTCGACCCGGTGCTCTACCGCCTGAAACTCCCGGACTACCGACAAAATCTCTTCCATCGGCACTCCTAACTCTCTGGTTATGAGAATGGCCGCCATGATATTTTCACAGTTGTGGTCTCCCGGCAGATGGCATTCCCGCATATTCATGAGAATTTCACCGGTGGCGCCATCCACAATATCCTGTTTTTCATTTTGGTACAGCCCCTCCGAAAGCTTGCGCTTACTGCTGAAAAATGCCACCCGGCAGGATAGCTCCCCGGCCCGCTCCCGCAGTACCTCATCCTCATAATTCAGCACACAGAGCTCCTCTTTGGTCTGGTTTTTTGCAATGGCCATCTTGGCATCTATGTAGCATTCCATGGTTTTGTGCCGGTTCAGATGGTCCGGTGTAATATTGAGTACCGCACTCACCGCCGGATGGAAGGTATCGATGGTCTCCAGCTGGAAACTGCTGATTTCTGCCACCGTCACAGAAGTTTCTGTACTTTTCAACACCTCTTTCGTATAGGGATTTCCTATATTGCCTACCACAAAGGTCTGGGGATTATAGGCTTTCATAATCTCCCCTGCCAGGGTGGTCGTGGTAGTTTTCCCGTTGGTTCCGGTAATTCCTGCCACCTGCCCCTTCTCCTTCTGATAGGCCAGTTCAATCTCCCCGATAATGGGCACCTTTTTCTCTTTTAGAAATTCAGCCACCGGAATATCCAATGGAACTCCCGGGCTGAATACGGCCAAATCCAGTCCTGCAAAGACCTCCTCCGGGAAATCTCCCAGATACACCGGAGCCTCATATTCTGAAACATCCAAATCCTTTTTGCCATCATAAAGGCAAATCTGCGCCCCCTCTTTTTGCAATAGTTCATAGGCCGCCAGACCGCTTTTTCCCAGTCCAATCACTGCCACCTTTTTTCCCTGTAATGTCATGGTTTTTACATTTTCCTCCATTTCCTATAATGCCATCATGCCCGCCAGGCACAAAAGCGCAGTAATGATACTAAAAGCCGCCACCACCTGCGTCTCGGAATAGCCACACAGTTCAAAGTGGTGATGAATCGGCGCCATCTTAAAAATCCGTTTGCCATGGGTCAGTTTAAAATATCCCACCTGCAAAATTACGGAAATTACTTCTACAAGATAAATCAGACCCACAATTACAATAAATAACGGCATGTGAAGCATCAAAGCAATGGCCGATACAAACCCGCCCAGGGCCAGAGAACCGGTATCTCCCATAAACACTCTGGCCGGATAGGTGTTAAAGAGAAGAAAGCCCAGCAGACTTCCCACCACGGCACAGGTAATCGGGGTCATATTCGGATTGAGTGCCAGCGCCGCCAGGGTAAAGAAGGTGGCTACAATCACCGTCACGCCGGAGGCCAGGCCGTCCAGACCGTCGGTAAAGTTTACACCGTTGACTGTACCTAACACTACGATAAACACAAAAATCACAAAGAGCCATGCCGGCATGGTAAAGCCATCCCCTTCCACAAAGGGAATTCGCACCGTAGGAGCCAGCTCTGCCACATTGAAGTAATAGTAAACAAAGATGCCTGTCACCACAAACTGCAGCGCCATCTTCTGCAGGGGAGTCAGACCCAGGGAGCGCTTCATTACTACCTTGATGTAGTCATCCAGAAAACCGATGATTCCAAAGCCCAGCGTCATAAAAAGCACCGGAATGATGTCGCTGTATCTCCCCACATAAATCAGGGAGGTGATGAGAATGCTGGCCAAAATCACAAGGCCGCCCATGGTGGGAGTCCCTGTCTTTTTCAAATGGGACTCCGGGCCATCCTCCCGCTCCGTCTGACCGAATTTCAATTTACGCAAAAACGGGATTATAATCGGGCAGAGCACCACGCTCACCAGAAAAGATATAATCACCGGCATCCATACACTAAAATTCAAATTCATATCTTTAACTCCTCCTCTTATCTTGTTCCGTATGTTCCTGCACGTGTCTATTTTATACCATTACGGTCTTTCCCGCAAGCACTTATTCCTCCTCTGTGATGTAGGGAAGTACATTGGTAAACAGAGTGGAAATAGCCGGCGCCGCAATCGTACCTCCATAGTAAAGTCCTTCCGGCTCGTCAATGCGCACCAGGGCAATGACCTGGGGATTTTCCACCGGAGCAAAGCCCACGGTGGAGGCAATATATTTGCCGTTGCCCCGGGGGAGCTTCTGGCTGGTGCCCGTCTTGGCTCCCACGGTAAATCCGGCTACTCCGGCATTTTTTCCGGTTCCCTCTGACACCACTTTGCCCAACGCCTCTCTCACCAAATCCGAGGTCTCTTTGGATACAATGGTCTCTCCATGGGGATAAGTAAATTTTTTCATGCTGGTACCATCGGCGTTGACAGCGCTGACGCCAAAATGGGGGGTAATGCTTTTACCTCCGTTGATAATGGAAGCCGCACAGGTTATCAGCCGTATCGGGGACATCTGAAAGGACTGTCCAAAGGATATGGTAGCAAGCTCTACGGCACCCACATCCTTTTCACGGTGCATAATGGTATTGGCCTCGCCGGGCACGTCAATGCCTGTTTTTTGCAGGGCATGGAAGACAGTGAGCTTTTCAAAAAAGTCTTTCACCCCTACCC
This sequence comes from Lachnospiraceae bacterium, assembly GCA_022510605.1. Taxonomy (GTDB): domain Bacteria; phylum Bacillota; class Clostridia; order Lachnospirales; family Lachnospiraceae; genus Eubacterium_F. The sequence goes on along the minus strand of JAFLTB010000057.1, from coordinate 5,119 downwards.
TGGCACCCACTTCGATAAATACGGGGTTGCAGGAGTTCATAATCCCCTCTAAAAAGGATTCACTTCCGTGTCCGGTGGTCTTATGACATCGGATTCTTCTGTCCTCTACCATTTTATAACCGGGACACTGAAAACGGTCCGACATTTTCACAACACCCTTTTCCAGAGCCGCCGCCGTCGTAAGAATCTTAAAGGTGGAGCCGGGCTCATAGGTATCGGACACACAGCTGTTTCGCCACATGGCATTGAGTTGTTTATTTTTTTCTTTTTCCGTCAGCCCCTCTCCCCCCTCTGGCAGGGTATAGGGATCATTCAGGTTAAATTCCGGAACGCCTGCCATGGCATATATCTCCCCATTCTGTGGATTCATCACAATAATATCCACACTCTTTGCCTTTTTCTTCCGCAAAAGGGTATTGGCCACCTGGTCGGCATATTCCATAATAGTTAAGTCCAGACTGGTATTCAGTGTCCAACCCGCCACTGGTTCAATGCGGTCCTCTGCTCCGTTTTCTATCTCAGTGCCATGGGCAGTGGTCATAGTCAGAATGGAACCGTCAGTGCCTTTCAAATATTTTTCATAGGTAACTTCCAGTCCAATGATACCCTGGTTGTCACTGCCGGTAAATCCTAATACTTTAGAGGCCAGAGAATCATACTGGTATTCCCGTTTATAATCCTCGTCCACCGTAATCCCAGCCAGCTTTTCATTGCAGATGCGGTCGGAGGTCTCTTTGTCCACATTGGACTTCACCCGCTCCCTGGAAGAAACCTTTTCCACCTTTTTCCGAACGCTCTCCTCGTCCATCCCCAATTCCTTGGTCAGCAGGGAAATAACCCGTTCCGGCTCTTCTATCTGGCTGTGAATTACCGATATGGTAGACACCGAACGATTGCCCGCTAACAACTTCCCGTTGCGGTCCAGTATCTTTCCCCGCTCCGCCTTGATTTTTCTCTCCCTCTCGTGGAGTTCCTTTGCCTGCACGCCAAAATAATCGGCCCGGTATAACATCAGATATCCCAGCCGGACAAACATACATACTAACAGAAGGGCAAAGACAAAAAATACCAAAAACATATTTTGTCTTTGGTAAGTTTTGTGTCGGTTCCACATAGGCCGCCTCAATATAAAATCATCGTTATAGTCTATTGTATTTTTTCTGTGGTTATTCTTATTTTGAGGAATACTGCCCTAAAAAGGGAAGTACTTTTTTCAAAATTTTGGAAGAAAACTCCGTGGCATACGTGCTGTGGGCCTGATCCTGCACTCTGGGCTCGTCCACAATGACATAGATTGCCACCTCCGGCTCCTCTGCCGGAACACAGCCGATAAAGGACAGCAGATATTTTTTCGCACTCACCGGGCGTTTTTCCGCTGTTCCGGTCTTTCCTCCAATGGAATATCCTTTTACCTTAGCCGGGGCAGCCGTTCCCTCCTCCACGGTGGATTTCAAATAACTGCGTATTTTCCGGCTGGTGCCCTCCGAGGTGGTTTTCTTTACGATTACCGGGTCGATGGTCTCCACCACATCCCCGTCGCTGTTCTGAATCTCTTTTACCATATGAGGCTGATAATAGCTGCCTCCATTTACCAGTGAACAGAACCCGCTGAGCATCTGCACCATCGTCATAGTCTGCGTCTGTCCAAAGCTGCTGGTGGCAAGTTCCACCGAGTTCAACTGCTCTTTCGTGTGGAGCAGCCCGGAGGTCTCTCCCGGCAAATCAATGCCGGTACGCTGTCCAAACCCGTACAGCCTGTTGTATTTGCTGAACTGGCCACTGCCTAATCTCAGGCCAATGTCCATCAGTGCCACATTGCAGGACTCCATCAGACTGTGGCGTAAGTCCAGTGTGCCGTGGCCGGAGCGGTTATTGCAATGAATCTCCCGGTCTGCCACTTTGCGCACACCGGTACAGGTAAAAGTAGAGGTTTCCTGTACCACATTTTCCTCCAGTGCCGCCGCAACGGTAAAGGGCTTATAGGTAGAGCCTGGCTCATAGGCAGAACCAATGCAGAAATTTGACCACATAGCCATGAGATTGTCACTCTTTTCCTCCTCGCTCATGGCGGCAATCTGTGCCTCCGTATACATGGTGGATAAATCTCTTGGGTTATTCAAATCAAAGGTGGAATCCGAAGCCATGGCCAGTACCTCGCCGTTTTTCGGATTCATCAGCATAACGGCCACCCGCTTGGCACCCACTCCATTTTTCTGAAAACTGGCAATCTGCTGTTCCACAATCTGCTGGACATTGGCATCTATCGTGAGAATCACCGAATTTCCATCCTTCGCCTCTTTTATCGTTCTCTGCAGATTCATATTGGCATCGAAGTACCCATATTCCCGGCCAGTGGTGCCGCAAAGTTCCTCATTGTAGCTTTCCTCTATGCCATAGGTGCCCTGATTATCTGAAGACATAAAGCCAATCAGATTACAGCCCACCGATTTCAGGGGATAGTTTCTGGTATAGGTCTCCTCAAACCAGACACCCTGGATATTTTCATCCTCCGCCATTTTCTGCCGGAAGGTTTCCACCTGCTCCGTAGTCAATTCTTTCAATTCATCAAAATGCTCGTACATGGAGTTTGGTTTTTCATCAATGGTAGTCTGCAGTTTTTCCGCATCCATGCCAAAATGTCCGGCGATGGCTGCCACTGTGGCCGCCCGTTTTTCCTCATTCGTCAGCAGCGTCTTTGGCTCCAGCACCAGATTGTATTTGCGTATGCTCACTGCCAGCGTCGTATTATTCCTGTCCCGGATGGCGCCCCGCTGATAATTCAGCACCGTATTAGTATATGACTGCTGTGACAGCGCCGCCTTGCGGAACCGGTCTCCGTCATTTTTATTGATGAGGTAAATTCTTACCAGCAACGCAATAAAAACAATAAGAAAAAGGACAAAAAACACAAAGAGGGTAATGCGCATTCCTCTTGTAAAAATCTTTGTCCTCGCTCTTCTTCTTCGGCGCCTTCTTCTGCCATGATAAGGCGTTCTGCGGTTGTATGTACTCATCTGCGTCTCACCTGCCCACTATTCTTTGGGAATACCTAATTGGTGGGAATGCTGCCGTGCTGGCGCACCTGGGTGCTTTTTTTACTCTCATAGGTAAATACCTGATTGTTCTTTGCCTCTGTCATCCCCAGCTCCTTGGTAGCCTTTTTGTAAATCTGCGCCAGGTTCAGGGAATTTTCCAGATTCATCGCCGCCGTGGCATTTTCCTTTTCCATTTCCACCACTTCACTCTGTAAGTTTACCACACTTTTGCTCAGATAGGTAGACTGAAATTGTAAATGCAGATAAGAAATCCCGATTACCATAGCTGAAATAAAAGTCAGGCATGTCAAAAACACGGATACCTTATCAATCCGTTTCTTAGGCTTTACTCTCGGTCTCTGCTTCTGTCTCTCTAGTTGTCTTCTCTGTCTTTCCTCATCATATCTGCGAAGCGGTTCCGCTCCCATGGCCCTTGCTGTGCTTCCATACACATAGACCGTCCTCTCTCTCGTCATGGCACACTACCCCCTGGCTTCCTTTCTATATGATTCTATCCCCTATAAAATCCGTTCAAACACTCGCAGTTTGGCGCTCTTTGCTCTTGTGTTATTCTCCAATTCCTCTTTGTCTGGAAGAATTGGTTTCCTTGTGATTACTTTTCCCAGAGACTGTTTTCCGCAGACACACACCGGAAAATCCGGCGGACAGGTACAGGGATTTTCTTTTTCCCGAAAACTCTGCTTTACCATTCTGTCCTCTAAGGAATGAAAGGTAATGATACAGAGCCGTCCCCCGCCTGCCAATAACTCCACCATGTCCCCTAATGCTTCCCGGAGCACTTCCAACTCCCGGTTGCACTCAATACGAATTGCCTGAAACGTCCGCTTAGCCGGATGTCCTTTGCCGTTTCTGGCCTTCGCCGGCATGGAGCCCCGTATGATGTCCACCAGTTCAAAGGTCGTCTGAATCTCTCCCTTTTCTCTGGCCCGGCAAATGTTTCTGGCAATACTCTTTGCAAATCTCTCCTCTCCGTATTCTTTTATGATACGGAAAAGCTCCGCTTCAGAATATTTGTTAACAATGGTCTTGGCATCCAATGTCTGCTCTCTGTCCATCCGCATATCAAGAGGCGCATCTTCCCGGTAGGAAAACCCTCTCTCTGCACTGTCCAGCTGATAAGAGGATACTCCCAAATCCAAAACAATGCCATCCACTTTGTCAATCCCTAAGTCTGACAGAACCTGTTTCATATTCACATAATTGTTTTTTACGATGCTCACCCGGTCACCAAATCCGGCCAATCGCTCTCCGGCGGCCCGGATGGCGTCCTCATCCTGGTCAATGCCAATCAACCGTCCCTCCGGCCCTAACTGTCTACACACCTGACAGGCATGTCCACCGCCGCCCAATGTACCGTCCACATAGATTCCCTCCGGCTTTACCTGCAGTTTCTCTATGGTTTCCTCCAGCAGGACGGAAACATGGTTAAACTCCATGGAGCACCTCATTTCTGCACTTTTTGTACACAGCGGGGCCGAATATTGCGGATGTCAGCCTGCCTGCAAAGACTTTCTTTCCCCTGTCATCAGAAATTCAGTCCCAGTTCTGACATATGCTCCGCAATATCGTCCACATTGTCGTAATCATCGTTTTCCTGCCAGCGCTCTTTACTCCAGATTTCAATCTTTGACAAAACACCCACAAAGACAATATCCTTTTCCAGTGCCGCCTTCTCCCGCAAATGTCCTGGAATCAGGACACGGCCCTGCTTGTCCACCTCACAGGGTGCGGCTCCGGCCATAAAGTAACGCTGTAGTTTCCTGGCTTCCTTTGTGCCTGGAAGTTCTCTCAATTTGCTGACGAAACCCTCCCATTCCTCCATGGGATATGCAAACAGGCATCCGTCCAGTCCCTGCGTCACCACAAAGGACTCGCCCAGATTTTCACGATATTTCGCCGGGATAATCACCCGGCCCTTGGCATCCAGGCCATGTTCATAGGTGCCCATAAACATATTACTTCACCAGCTTCCGTAACGCAGGAAAAGTGTTTCTGTGTCCAGCTTGTCCACCACTTCGTGACACTTTCCACCACTTTCCACCACTTTTAAGACAATAATACAC
>JAFLTB010000056.1 GCA_022510605.1 Lachnospiraceae bacterium | reverse complement strand
AAATAGACTGTACAAGTAAAGGGTTATGGGTGCAGAAATATAATAAGCAGGTAATCAATGACTTTGGGGAAAGCGGTCATCTGGTTGAATTGTATTACATGGATTTTAACGGAAAAAATGTGAAAAAGCTGGCAGATTAAAATGGAGAATGCAGAAACTCCCGATGGGATAATTTGTCTTTTTAGAAAATATATGGTACACTGATAGCGGAATTTTTACAAACCATAATTTTCTAAAGAAGGTGAATGTTTTGAATATTTCAGAAATAGTCAGTGAAATAGACAGTTTTGTATGGGGGCCGGTGATGTTAGTGCTGTTAGTGGGCACCGGTATTTTCCTCACCATCCGCACGGGATTTTTGTCCTGGCGGAATCTTCCCTATGCGTTGAAAAGCACTCTGAGCAAAGAGGCGAGGACCAAGAGCAGGGGAGAGGGGGATGTATCACCCTTTTCTGCTCTTACCACAGCGTTGGCGGCCACCATTGGCACGGGAAATATCGTAGGAGTTGCCACGGCTATGGTGTCCGGTGGACCGGGCGCCCTGGTGTGGATGTGGATTTCCGCATGCTTTGGATTGACTTCCAAATTTTCCGAGTGTATGCTGGCTATTAAGTACCGTGAAGTAAATGAAAAGGGCGAGATGTCCGGCGGACCTATGTATACTATGAAGAAGGGCCTGAAGCACAAGACCTTTGGCCGTGTGCTTGGATGGCTCTTTGCTCTTTTTGCGGTATTTGCTTCCTTTGGTATCGGAAATATGACCCAGGCAAATTCCATTGCTTCGGCCTTGAATGAAACCTTTGGAGTGCCGGTAACGGTTATCGGAATAGTGATAACCGTGTTTGCCCTGCTTATTATTGTAGGGGGCATTAAGGCGATTTCCAAAGTATCTTCGGTAGTGGTTCCTGTGATGGCTGTTTTCTATATGATTTGCGGACTGGTTGTCATTATTGGAAATATTCAAAATCTGCCTGCGGGAGTAGCAGATATTTTCTCCATGGCCTTCAGTGTAAGAGCGGTATCCGGTGGTATGCTGGGCACAGTGGTGGCGTCTCTGATGAGTGCTATGCGTTATGGTGTTGCCAGAGGTGTATTTTCCAATGAGGCGGGTATGGGCTCAGCGGCCATTACGGCAGCAGCTGCCACCACAGACAGTCCGGTGCGCCAGGGATATATCAACATGACCGGTACCTTCTGGGATACCATTGTGGTATGTACGATTACCGGTCTTGCCATTGCCTCCTCCGGAGTGCTTGGTATGACAGAGCAAAAGACAACAGGTACATATGAAATCAATGGAACACAGCTGGTAGTGGAGGCGGAGACGGACGGGAGGAGCAATACGTCTCGGTACGATATGGACATTCAAGGAGATACAGTGACCCTGACGGAAAAGAATGCAGTGCTGGTGCTTACCCCATATGCGGGTGACAGCAGCCGGGTGGCTTCCGGTATGGGTGAAGCCGCCATAAGAGAGGGTGAAATGGTTGGCACCTGGCAGGGAGATGACGGAAATCTGTATAATTTTGGCGTTAAAGGGCACGGCGTCTATACCCGTGATGAGCGTGTCATTGGTTCTTCCCTCACCATTCAGGCCTTCAAGACAATCCTTGGCTCTGCCGGTGGATGGCTGGTGGCCATTGGAATTGCCCTGTTTGCCTTCTCCACAATATTAGGCTGGGAGTATCACGGCGAGAAGGCCTTTGAATATATATTAGGAACTCACAAATTCAATATGGTGTACCGGGTGTTTTTCTCATTGATTGCTTATGTGGGTGCCACCCAGGCCTTGGATTTGGTGTGGAATATATCGGATATAGCCAACGCTCTGATGGCCATCCCCAACCTGATTTGTATGCTGTTACTCAGTGGTGAAATCGGGAAAGATATGAAGGCATTTCAGAAGGTAATCCGGAAGGAAAAGAAGGCGTAGAAGCCGCAGTGTGAATAAGAATGATTGGCAGAGGCAGGAGAATGTTATGAGTATTCAGGAAAAATATGAAAAATTAAAGGAAAATCTAAAGGCTCTTGGCAGTGTGGCCATTGCCTTCTCCAGCGGTGTGGACTCCACATTTCTGCTCAGGGCCGCAAAAGATGCACTGGGGGATAAGGTGGTTGCTGTCACCGCCAGTTCCTGCTCTTTTCCTGAGAGGGAATTAAAGGAAGCGAAGGACTTCTGTGCCGAAAACGGAATCCGGCATATCATCTGCCAGTCCGAGGAGCTGGATATCGAGGGCTTCCGTCAAAACCCGGTGAACCGCTGTTATCTGTGTAAACATGAACTTTTTGAAAAAATATGGGGGATAGCCAGGGAAAATCAAATGGCCGCCGTGGCGGAGGGCTCCAATCTGGACGATAACGGGGACTACCGGCCGGGGCTGACTGCCGTAAAGGAGTTAGGAGTAAAGAGCCCTTTGCGGGAGGTGGGCTTTACCAAGGAGGAAATCCGTGAAATGTCCAGAGAACTGGGACTTCCTACCTGGAACAAGCAGTCCTTTGCCTGTCTGGCTTCCCGGTTTGTTTACGGAGAGACCATCGATGAAAAGAAACTTGGCATGGTGGAGCAAGCCGAGCAGCTTCTGCTGGACTCCGGATTTCATCAGGTGAGGGTGCGGATTCATGGCATGCTGGCCCGGATTGAAGTGCTTCCGGAAGAACTTCCGCGGCTTGTCCAGCCGAAACTGCGGGAGGAAATTGCCCGTCGATTCAAGGAATTTGGATTTGATTATGTCACTATGGATTTGATGGGATACCGCACAGGAAGTATGAATGAAACACTGTAATGAGGTTCTTTGGGCAAAAATAAGGTATACTTATTAAAAAAATATAAAAAATCAAATAAAAATAACATTTTTGAAACAAAATTGATTTCACACTAAAAAACAAGTGGAAATATTTTGGTTTTATGTTATAATGAACTGTGTATGTATATTCCAATGAAATGGGGTAAGACCAATGTTTGAAAATGGAAGGAAAACAATTGGCGTTATTCTCTGTGATGTACCAGCGCATTACCAGGAGCAGGTCTGTCAGGCTATATCGTCCTATGCCCTGAATAAAGGGTATAATATTGCCTACTTCACTTTTTTTACTTCTTATGGAGTAGACACCCGAAACGGACGGGGCGAGACAAATATCATCCATCTTGTGCCTTATGAGAAGTTGGATGCTATTGTGCTGTGCCACGATACGATTACCAATCCGGGGGCACTTGCCAAGGTTTGGGAGTATATTGATACCCGCTGCAGCTGCCCGGTGGTGACATTGCGCCGTGATTCCGGCAAATATCCCTGTGTTCTGGTGAATCAGGAACACCTGATTGAAAATGTTGTATATCATTTTACAGATGTGCATAATAAAAAAAGGCTGGCATTTATGAGCGGTCCCTTGGATCATCCTGACTCGATTGCCAGACTGGAGGATTACAAGAGGGGTCTGGCAAACCGGGGGATTCCTTTCGATGAAAAACTGGTGTTTGAAGGAGACTTCTGGAATGAGAAGGCCAAGGCTGCGGCCGAATATTTCACCATGGAATTGGAGGAGATGCCGGATGCCGTTATTTGTGCCAACGACTACATGGCCACTTCTCTGATGAATGAACTCATTGACAAAGGCTTTCTGATTCCCGATGATATTGCCATATCCGGCTTTGATGATATCTGGGAGACTTCCGTTGCCATGCCGCCGATTACGACTGTGGCGGTTCCGGTGGAGGAAATGACACAGGGGGCTCTCCAGTTGATTGAGAAGATATGGGACGGCGAAAAGGTGGAAAGAGTAAACTTCCTGGATGCTAAGGTGGAGATTCGTAATTCCTGCGGCTGCGAGACCTTTAACATGCAGGCCATGCTAGCCAAGCGTGTCCGTCAGGTTAAGGACCATGAGGAAATATTGGAATTGATTCAGACAAATACCTATATGTTTGTGGATTTGTCGGATTTGAATAGTCTGGATGGCATTGAGCACCATATTCGTCTGCTGGGGAATTCCAATAATCACGTCCGCAATTTCTTTATCTGTCTGGGAGAGGGAAAGGGAACGAATTATCCAAAGTATCGTTCTGCCAATCCCGGTTTTGCCAAAAAGAGCAAGGCAGTGGGAGCGGTTATGAACCGCCAGTCCATACAGACGGAGGTTTTTACCACCAGTAACCTGCTTCCTGCTGAGGCAAGTGAAGACCGGCCAATGATATATTATTTTTTCCCGCTGCACAATAACCAGTATTCCTATGGCTATTTTGCCATCAGTTATGAGGGAGTATATGCGATTAACAAAACGTTCCAGAACTGGCTGGCGATTTTGGGAAATGCGCTGGAGTCCATTCGTCTTAAGCAGAAAAACCAGGGCTTGCTGCATGAATTAAGTAATCTCTATGTTCACGATGCTCTGACCGGCCTGTATAACCGCCGGGGCTTTGACAGCATTTCAGAGGAATATTATGTTAAGGCTAAAAAAGAAAAGAAAGGCTTTTGTATTATTGCCATTGATATGGATAACCTAAAGATTGTCAATGACCGCTTTGGACACATGAATGGTGACTTGGCATTAAAAACCATTGGAGCTGCCATGGAATATGCGGCAGAAAAGGGGGATGCCTGTGCCCGAGTGGGAGGAGACGAATATAATGTGGTGGGTATTGGCTATACGACTGAGAAAGCGGAGGATTTTGTCCGCGAGTTCCATGGGTATCTGGAGGACTTTAATGAAAACAGTGAATTGCCATATCTCGTTTCCGCCAGCGTCGGTTATTACTTGATGGAACCGGGAGAGAGCAGGCAGGTAGAGGAATGTATTAACCTTGCAGACGCCCAGTTATATGAGCATAAGAAGAAGAAAAAAGAAGAAAAGCGGGACAATGTAATTCGCTTGGAGAACGATGGGTAAGGAGGCCTTGTTTTGACGGGGGATAAATACGATGAAAAAGCCCGGGCGCAATACCGTAAGAAACGGATAAAGCGGATAAAAAAAGTGATTATTACTATGGGTGTTATTTTAATTTTACTGCCCACAGTATTGTCCATTTTTCTGATGATAAAGATGTTCTCTTTGGAAAAGCAGGTGGAAAAACTGGCAGCTGGAAGAGAACAAACCCGGCAGACAGAAACTACAGAAGTGGCACAGGCCAAGGAAAAAGAAACGACTACACCGCCGGATGCGACAGATGGTTCAAATGATGCGTCAGGCGTATCAGACGGAACGTCTGGGACTGCAGTGTCTGGAGAGAGTAAAAAGGTATATCTGACCTTTGATGACAGCCCGGGAACACAGACGGAAAAAATTTTGGATATACTGAAAGAGGAACAGGTTTCAGCCACCTTTTTCGTTATTGGAAAAGAAGATGCTTATTCAAAAAAAATGTACAAAAGAATTGTAAAAGAGGGACATACCCTGGGGATGCATTCTTATTCTCATATCTATCCCCTTTTGTATCAGTCCACGGATTCTTTTACAAAGGATTTGGACCGGCTTTCCCAGTATCTGAACAAGATAACGGGAGTTTCGCCGGAATTTTACCGTTTCCCGGGAGGAAGCAGCATTCAGGGAACCGGAGTTCCTGTTTCGGAACTAATTGAAGTGCTGAATGGGAAAAATATTTCCTATATGGATTGGAATGTGTTAAGCCCGGATGTAAACAATGCCGGTGTGAAAAAAAAGGATATGGTCAGGGGGATTACCGGCGAGGTTTCCCGATACGATACATCGGTAGTTCTGTTTAATGACGTGGCAGACCGTCCTATGACGGTAAAAGCCCTTCCAGCCATTATCAAAGCACTGAAAAAAGAAAATTATGAGTTGCTGCCAATCGATAGGACAACAGTTCCTATCCGGCACGACCAAAAATAACAGGAGGATATAACATGAGTTTTTTCAAGGAACTAAAAGAAGATATTGCGCAGTCGGTGAATGAACTGACGGAATCTCTCGAAGACGGCCTGTCGGAGGAGACTGGCCAGGCAGTGGCAGGAGATGACGATGGCAAAAAGACGGAATCTGCGAAAACAGTTGCAGAAGAACCGGAACCTGTCATGTCAGAACCGGAAGCTGTTACAGCGGAAAAAGAGGCAGAGGATATAACTCCTCCTGCTGATATGGATGTGCTGACTGAGATGGATGCACTGGATGGTATTGAGGAAGTGCCGTTGGATACAGTAGAAGATGAGATGGGAGCAGAGGAGGACATTGTTCCTGAATCTGCCGGAATAGAAGAAGAAATTATCGCAGAGTCTGAGGAGGAACCAGTTATGAGCGAAGAATTGAATGTAGAAAATGCAGTAGTTGAAACCGAGGAGGATCTTACCCAGGAGGTTACAGTTATTACCAAGGGAACCACCATCAACGGTGGAATTAAATCGGACACCTCCCTGGTTGTTAAAGGTACCATTGAGGGTGATGTGGAATGTCAGGGCAAGCTGACTATTACAGGCCGGGTGATGGGTAATACCATTGCCTCTGAGATTTATGTCAACACGCCGCGGTTAGAGGGCGACATTAACAGTAAGGGCATTGTAAAAATTGATGTAGGCACGGTGGTAGTTGGAAATGTCAATTGTACTTCCGTTGTTGTGGCCGGTGCGGTTAAGGGAAATATTGAGGTAAACGGCCCGGTTGTCATTGATTCTACGGCAGTAGTAAAAGGCGATGTTAATGCTAAATCTATTCAGATGAACAGTGGTGCTGTGATTGACGGACACTGCTCTCTGCAGTTTGCCGATGTGGATGTGGATTCCTTCTTTGAATAAAGGATAGAAGACATCCGACAGAATATGGCAGAATGGAGATTGACATGGGAGAGTATAAGCGAGTTCTTTTAAAATTAAGCGGCGAGGCACTGGCAGGAGAGAAAGGAACCGGTTTTGATGAGGCCACCTGTATTCCGGTGGCAGAGCAGATTAAGGCACTGGTGGAGGACGGCGTAGAAGTGGCTGTTGTCATTGGCGGCGGCAATTTCTGGCGGGGACGCACCAGTGAGACCATTGACCGCACCAAGGCAGACCAGATTGGCATGATGGCTACAGTGATGAACTGTATCTATATGTCAGAAATCTGCCGTCATGTGGGATTGATGACCCAGGTGCTGACGCCCTTTGAGTGCGGCTCCTTTACCAAACTTTTTTCCAAGGACCGGGCCAATAAATATCTGGGCAAAGGAATGGTGGTGTTTTTTGCCGGCGGTACCGGCCATCCGTATTTTTCTACCGATACCGGAGCGGCTCTGCGGGCCATTGAGATAGAGGCCGACGCTATTCTGGCGGCCAAAGCGGTGGACGGAGTTTACGATTCGGACCCGGCGCTTAATCCGGGTGCAAAGAAAATCAACACCATGTCTATGGCGGATATTGTGGATAACAAATTAGGCGTTGTGGATTTGGCTTCGGCGGTGCTTTGTATGGAAAACCAGATGCCTATGTGTATTTTTGGATTAAAGGAAGAAAACAGCATTATCAATACGGTAAAGGGCAACTGTACCGGTACCATTATTACCGTAGAATAACAGGTTTGGAGGATTCAAAATTATGGAATTAACAGTATATGAAGAAAAGATGGAAAAATCTCTTTCCAATTTGCAGGAGGAATATACCTCAATTCGTGCCGGACGTGCGAATCCGCATATTTTAGACAAAATACAGGTGGATTATTACGGAACCATGTCACCGTTACAGAGCGTGGCGAATATTTCGGTACCAGAGGCCCGGATGATTCAGATTCAGCCCTGGGATGCCAGCTTGATTAAAGACATTGAAAAAGCCATCCTTTCTTCGGATTTGGGTCTTACACCAGCCAACGATGGCAAGGCAATCCGTCTGGTCTTTCCAGAACTGACAGAGGAGAGACGAAAGGAATTGGTAAAGGATGTAAAGAAAAAGGGCGAGGCGGCCAAGGTGGCTGTGCGCAACATCCGCCGGGATGCCAATGATGCCGTAAAGAAAGAAGCCAAAGCCAACGAGATTTCGGAAGATGAACAGAAGCAGTTAGAGGATGAGATTCAGAAACTGACCGATAAGTATATCAGCGAGATTGACAGTACCATTGACGGAAAATCCAATGAGGTTATGACGGTATAGGGACTGGCAGGATATAAAATACAGGGACAGAGATTCCAAATGAATCAGTCTGTCCTTCGTTTTAGCATAAGAGCGGCTCGCGATGCGTGGCGCTCGTTGTTTGTAAAAAAGTCATGATTCATATGGATGGAAGGAATAGAGAGACCATGAAACAGGCAGAACAAAAGGCTCCAAGACATGTGGCTATCATTCTGGATGGCAATGGAAGATGGGCGAAGAAACGTCTCCTTCCCCGGAAAGCAGGACATGTGGCAGGGAGTAAAACCGTGGAACAAATCTGTGAGGATGCCTACGATTTGGGAATTGAATATCTGACAGTATATGCCTTTTCCACAGAAAACTGGAAACGTCCTGAGGATGAGGTGGAAGCGTTGATGAGACTGTTGCGGCAGTATCTGAAGGACTGTATTAAGAGGAGTACGAAAAATAATATGTGTGTCCGGGTATTAGGAGATATTACCCCGCTGCAGGAAGATATGAAAAGAAGCATCCGGGAATTGGAAGAGGCTACGAAGAATAATACCGGTCTGCATTTCCAGGTGGCTTTGAATTATGGAAGCAGGGATGAGATGCTCCGGGGAATGCGGCAGTTATGCCGACAGGTAAAAGAGGGACAATTGGAGCCGGAGGATATAGACGAGGAGCAGTTTGCCGCCTGCCTGGATACCCGGGGGATTCCGGAACCGGATTTGTTAATTCGCACAAGCGGTGAAAAACGGCTGTCCAATTTTTTGTTGTGGCAGCTGGCTTACACGGAATTTTATTTTACCGATGTTCTGTGGCCGGACTTTAATAAACAGGAACTGAGTAAGGCCATTGATTATTATAACGGGAGGGAGCGTCGTTTTGGCGCTGTATAAGGAAGAGGAACTATTCTGAAATGGAGGAGTTGTATGTTTGTCACACGCTTGATAAGCGGAATTGTGCTGATGGTTGCTGCCATATTTTTACTGTTTTTTGGCGGCGTCTGGCTGGCTGCCGTGGTAGGGGTTCTTTCCCTGATTGGAGTATATGAACTGTTACGGGTTCTGGGAATGGAAAAGCATCCTCTGGCAGTGCCGGCTTATCTTTTTACTGCCGCTTATTATGTACTGCTGTATCTGAATCTGAGCCGCTGGTCTCTGGGGTTGATAATTTTGAATCTGGTGGTTATGTTGATTATTTATGTGCTGCAGTATCCCCGGTTTGCGATTGAAAAAGTGGCAGGTACATTTTTTGCCTGTATCTATGTCAGTGTCATGCTGTCTGCCATCTATCAGACACGCTGCCTGAATAATGGACACTGGCTGGTGTGGCTGATTATCATAGGCGCCTGGGGTTCCGACACCTGTGCCTATTTGGTGGGAATGCTGATAGGAAAGCATCATTTTTCAGAACTGAGCCCGAAAAAGACAGTGGAGGGCTGCGTGGGCGGTGTTCTGGGGGCAGGGTTGATTGGATTTATCTATTCCTGCTTTTTCCCTTACCACGATATGTTTGTCATCAGTCCTATGCTGGTTTTTTCCCTGGTGGCCATGGTGAGTGCGGTAATTTCCCAGTTTGGGGATCTGGCGGCCTCTGCCATCAAGAGAAATTTTGAGGTGAAGGACTACGGCAATCTGATTCCGGGCCACGGCGGGATTCTGGACCGCTTTGACAGTGTGATTTTTGTGGCGCCTTTTGTGTATTATCTGCTGGTGCTGACTTCATATATTCATTTGTAACAGACAGACAGAAAATAACTGGGAGATTGTGATGAAACGGATAACAATACTGGGTTCCACCGGTTCCATTGGCACACAGACATTGGATGTGATGCGGAACAACCGGGAGGATTTTGAGGTGGTGGCTCTGGCTGCCGGCATCCATGTGGAAAAAATGGCAGAGCAGATTCGGGAATTTCAACCGGCCTATGCCGTTATGAAGGATGAAGAACATGCCGCAAAGCTGAGGCACCTTCTTCTGTCAGATGGAGATGCCCGTGGCAAACCATTGCCACTTCAGGAAGACAAAAGCCGGGATTGCGAAATTCTTTCCGGCATGGAGGGACTGGTAAAAGCGGCCTCCCTTCCGGAAGTGGATACGGTGGTAGCGGCCATGGTAGGAATGATTGGACTGCGGCCAGTGATGGAGGCAATTCAGGCAGGGAAGGACATCGCCCTGGCGAATAAGGAAACCCTGGTGACGGCAGGACATCTGATTATGCCGTTGGCAGAAAAACATAAGGTACAAATTTTACCGGTAGACAGCGAACATTCAGCGATTTTCCAGGCGTTGAATGGAGAAAAGAAAGACCAGATAGAGACATTGTATCTCACTGCTTCCGGCGGTCCCTTCCGGGGAAGCACGAAGGAAGAACTGATACAGGTAACCGTGGAGCAGGCGCTGGCTCATCCCAACTGGTCCATGGGGAAAAAAATCACCATTGATTCTGCCACCATGATAAATAAAGGTCTGGAAATCATCGAGGCAAAATGGCTGTTTGGGGTGCCTTTAGAGAAAATCCATATATTAATCCAGCCCCAGAGTGTCATTCATTCCATGGTAGGGTTTCGGGATGGTGCTGTTATGGCACAGTTAGGGACTCCGGATATGAGGCTGCCGATTCAGTATGCGTTGTATTATCCGGACCGGGTATTTCTGAAGGGGGAGCGGCTGAATTTTGAAAAAATCGCCGCCATTCATTTTGAAAAACCGAATACCGAACTTCTCCGTGGCATACCTTTGGCAGTAGAGGCCAGCCGTGCCGGGGGCAGTATGCCCACAGTGATGAATGCGGCCAATGAATATGCAGTGGCAAAATTTTTACATCGGGACATAAATTTTTTACAAATATATGATATGATAGAATTTGCCATGGAAAAGCATGAAAAAATTGACAATCCGGATTTGGAAGAAATCCTCTCGGCGGAGGAGGAGACTTATCAACGTCTGGAAAAGGAATGGAGGAAAGTATGAGTATAGGAAATATATGTCTGGCGATTCTTGTTTTCAGTCTGATTATCATCATACATGAATTTGGACATTTTATTGTGGCGAAGATAAATAAGGTAAGCGTCATTGAGTTCTCCCTGGGCATGGGACCCCGGTTAATATCCTGGGGCAAGACACCGGAGGGGCGGCGGCTTTTGTTCCTCAAGTCTACCCAGTATCTCAATGAGCACCCGGAATTTGAGGACAATACTCTGTATTCCTGGAAACTTCTGCCCTTTGGAGGCTCCTGCATGATGCTGGGAGAAGAGGAGGATGTGGACGATGAGAGGGCCTTTGGACACAAATCAGTATATGCCAGAATGGCGATTATTTTTGCCGGCCCTATGTTTAATTTCATCCTTGCCTTTGTACTGTCCCTGATTGTGATTGGGAGCATTGGCTATGATCCGGCATTGGTTACTAAGGTGGAGCCAGGCCAGCCTATGGCGGAAGCCGGTATCAAAGAGGGCGATATCATTACGGAAATCAATGGAAGGAATATTCTGCTTGGCAGGGAACTGGGTTTTTACCGCAGTTTTCATCCCTTTAGCGATACTCCGGTGGAGATTACCTATGAGCGGGACGGGGAGGAGCATGAGGTTACCGTGACGCCGGAGTTGATAGAACAGGAGGATGGCACACAGAAGTATATGTTGGGCTTTTCCCACAACAGCAATGTAATCCGTGAACGGGTTGGTGTTCTGGGAACATTAAAATACGCAGCCTATGAAGTGAAATTCTGGATATTCACCACGGTGGAGAGTCTGGGTCAGATGATACGGGGGAAAGTGAAGGCCAATGACATTTCCGGTCCGGTGGGGATTGTAAAAACGGTAGGCGATGTGGTGGATGAGAGCAGCAAAGGCGAGGATGGCGGTGTCTCTAAGGTGACACTGAACCTGCTCATCATCAGTATTCTGCTGACGGCCAATCTGGGAGTAATGAATCTGCTTCCAATTCCGGCCCTGGACGGTGGACGGCTGCTGTTTCTGATTATTGAATGGGTCCGCAAAAAGCCGCTGCCGGAGAAATTTGAAAATTATGTGAATGTAGGCGGCTTTATGGTACTGATGCTGCTGATGGTATTTATTTTGATTAATGATGTGGTAAAACTGATACCAGTTTAAAAGGGGAGAGCCATATGGAGAGAAAACGGACAAGGGAAATTGCCATTGGAGACGTGACCATTGGCGGCAGTTATCCCATTGCCATTCAGTCCATGACGAATACCAAAACAGAAGATGTGGCAGCGACTGTCTCCCAGATACAGGCGCTGACCCAGGCGGGATGTGAGATTGTACGCTGTGCTGTGCCTACCATGGAGGCGGCGAAAGCCATTGGTGAAATAAAAAAACAAATTTCCCTTCCTTTAGTGGCAGATATTCATTTTGATTATCGGTTAGCCATAGCGGCAGTGGAAAACAGTGCGGATAAAATCCGTATCAATCCTGGTAACATTGGAAGCCGTGAGCGGATTCAGGCGGTGGTGGACTGCTGTAAGGATAGGCAGGTACCCATCCGGGTAGGGGTCAACAGCGGCTCCCTGGAGAAAGAACTGCTGACAAAATATGGGGGTGTGACGGCAGAGGGCCTGGTGGAGAGTGCCCTGGCAAAAACCGCTCTCATTCAGGAGTTAGGCTATGACAATCTGGTAATCAGTATTAAGTCCTCGGATGTGCTGACGTGCATCCGGGCTCACGAATTGATTGCCAGCCAGACAGATTTTCCCCTGCATGTGGGAATTACCGAGTCGGGTACGGTGTATTCCGGTTCGGTAAAATCCGCTGTGGGACTTGGCTCCATTCTGTATCAGGGAATTGGCGATACCATCCGGGTATCCCTGACCGGTGATCCGGTTCAGGAAATTTATGCGGCGAAACTGATTTTGAAAACTCTGGGATTACGAAAGGGAGGCATCAGCGTGGTGTCCTGCCCGACCTGTGGACGCACGCAGATTGATTTGATTTCCCTGGCCGGACAGGTGGAGGAAATGGTGAAGGAATTTGACCTGGAGATTAAGGTGGCTGTGATGGGCTGTGCCGTCAATGGGCCGGGCGAGGCAAAGGAGGCAGACATTGGCATTGCCGGAGGTCTGCACGAGGGCCTTCTGATTAAGAAGGGTGAGATTGTAAAGAAGGTGCCGGAGTCTGAACTGTTAGAAACTTTGCGGCAGGAATTAATTAACTGGGAAAAGTGACCAGGTACATCAAACGATACGAAGGAGGGATTGGTTTGGTTCATTTTTTTGAAGCATTCCCGGATTTATCCGTAGATGACAAATTATATGACCTTTTTGCCAGTGCCATGGTAGAAAAGGTCAGTGCCTCCAAGACAAAAATGCTGGCGTTTATCTATTGCAGATGCGACCAGCTTTTACATTATCGTACTATTCGAAATATGGAGCAGAAATTGTATAAGCAGGTATTCCGCCGTCTGGGTTTTCGTCCCAGACTGGAAATAAACTACCCCTTTGCCAAAGAGTGGGATTTGGCAGAACTGGTTTCCCAGTACGAGGAGACTTTGAAGGAGGAACTGAGGGAAAGCAATACCATAGACTATATGAAGTTTTGCAGAGAGGCCTTTGAGGTGCAGGGAGAGACGCTG
Source organism: Lachnospiraceae bacterium (assembly GCA_022510605.1). GTDB lineage: Bacteria > Bacillota > Clostridia > Lachnospirales > Lachnospiraceae > Eubacterium_F. Next base: position 5,567 of record JAFLTB010000056.1, on the reverse strand, counting down.
ACGCTTACCTGTGACGACGATTTTTTGTGCCGGGAGCGAAGCGGGGAGATACAGAACTTTCTGGAAACCCGGTTTGAAAGACGGTTTGCCCGCCATGTGGAGATAGATTTTCATTATGTGAAACGGGAGCGGAAGAAACAGGCAGAGCCGGAAGTCTATAAAATGGTAATTAAAAAACAGGAGGAAGAGGAGACCGTCACGGAAACCAAAACCGTTCCCTCCCAGGTCTCTGGAACAGGAGCTTCCAGTACAGAAACTCCGAAAAAGTCGTTTACGCCGAGAAAGGGCAATTACCGCAAGACCGCCAATGACCCTTCTGTTTTCTATGGAAAAAATGTGGAGGGTACGGTGATTCCCATTAAGGAAATCATTGACGAAATTGGCGAGGTAGTCATTGACGGCGTCATACGAACGGTGGAACAGCGGGAAATCAGCAATGGCGAAAAATGGATTGTAACCTTTGCCATTACGGATTTTACCGATACGATTATAGCCAAGGTGTTTATTAAAAAGGAACTGGCAGAGGAACTTTCCCTTTTTGAGTTTGTGAAAAAAGGCAATTTCATCCGCGTCAAAGGCGTGGCTTCTTTTGATACATATGACAAGGAAATCCGGATTGGCAATATTGTGGGAATGAAGGAAATCCCGAATTTCCAGGTGGGAAGAACAGACAATGCTTCGGTGAAGCGGGTGGAGCTTCACGCCCATACCCAGATGAGCGATATGGACGGTATGACAAACTGCAAGCAGATGGTAAAACGGGCCCATGACTGGGGCCATCCGGCCATTGCCATCACAGACCACGGTGTGGTACAGTCCTTCCCGGAAGCCAATCACGCAGCCGAGGGCTTTGGGGATGATTTTAAGATTATCTATGGCTGTGAGGCCTATCTGGTGGATGACTTAGACGATACGGTGGTAAATGCCAGAGGGCAGTCTTTGCAGGATGCCTTTGTGGTATTTGATTTGGAGACTACCGGTTTTTCTCCTACCCGGAACCGAATTATTGAAATTGGTGCGGTTAAGGTGGAGCAGGGGAAAATTTCTGAACGGTTCAGCACCTTTGTCAATCCGAAGGTGCCGATTCCGCCCCGCATTACAGAACTGACGGGCATTGAGGATTCCATGGTGGCAGATGCCCCGGAGATTGAGACGGTGCTGCCGGAGTTTCTCGCCTTTTGTGAAGGCTGTGTGCTGGTGGCTCACAATGCGGGGTTTGATTATAGTTTCATCTGTAAAAAAAGTGAGGCACAGGGAATTTCTGTGGATTTCACTGTGGTGGATACTGTGGGGATTGCCCGGGTGCTGTTTCCCCATCTGGCCAGATATACGCTGGACAATGTGGCGAAGACCCTAAAAATTTCTTTGGAGAACCATCACCGGGCCGTGGAGGATGCCGAGGCCACGGCCGGGATTTTTGAAAAGATGATTTCCCTGTTAGCGAAAGAGGGAATTACGGATTTGGACAAACTCTATGAAAGGACGCATTCTGCCCCGGAGATTATTAAGAAGAAGCCGTCCTATCATGCTATTATTCTGGCAAAGAATGAGGTGGGACGGGTCAATCTCTATCGGCTGGTGTCCATGGCTCATCTGGATTATTTTTTCCGTCGTCCCCGGATTCCCAAGAGCCAGCTTATGAAGTGGCGGGAGGGATTGATTGTGGGCTCTGCCTGTGAGGCGGGAGAGCTGTACCGGGCGCTTTTAGAGGATGCCGATGAGGAGAGAATAGAAGAACTGGTGGATTTTTATGATTATCTGGAAATCCAGCCAGTGGAGAACAATGAATTTATGTTGCAAAGCGACCGGGGAGCCTATGAAAACATCAACTCCTGGGATGACTTAAAGGATATGAACCGCCGGATTGTGCGATTGGGAGAGAAGTATCATAAGCCGGTGGCCGCCACCTGCGATGTGCATTTTCTCGACCCGGAGGATGAAATTTACCGCCGGATTCTCTTTGCCGGTAAAAAGATGGAAGACGACAGCCAGCCTCCGTTATATCTGCGCACTACCGAGGAAATGTTAGCAGAGTTTTCCTATCTGGGAGAGGAGAAGGCCATGGAGGTGGTAGTGACCAACACCAACCTCATTGCCGATATGATTGAAAAAATGTCACCGGTATATCCGGATAAATGTCCTCCTGTGATTCCCAATTCCGACCAGCAGTTGCGGGACATCTGCTATCGGAAGGCCTATTCCATGTATGGGAAGAATTTGCCGGTCCAGGTAGAGGAGCGTCTGGAACACGAACTGACCTCGATTATAAAAAATGGATTTGCCGTGATGTATATAATTGCCCAGAAGTTGGTATGGAAGTCCAACGAGGACGGCTATCTGGTGGGCTCCCGTGGCTCGGTGGGTTCTTCCTTCGTGGCCACTATGTCGGGAATCACGGAGGTAAATCCTCTGCCGGCTCATTATTATTGTGAAAAATGCCATTATGTGGATTTTGACTCCGAGGAGGTAAAAGCCTTTGCCGGAAGTTCCGGCTATGATATGCCGCAAAAAAACTGTCCGGAGTGCGGTGCGCCGCTTATCCGGGACGGACACGATATCCCCTTCGAGACCTTTCTTGGCTTTTACGGAGACAAGGAGCCGGATATTGATTTGAATTTTTCCGGGGAGTACCAGAGTAAAGCCCATAACTATACGGAGGTTATCTTTGGCTACGGACAGACCTACCGCGCCGGTACGATTGGTACGCTGGCAGATAAGACGGCTTATGGTTATGTGAAAAAATATTTTGAGGAAAAGGAAGTCCACAAGCGCAATGAGGAAATTGAGCGTCTGGTGGAGGGCTGTGTGGGCGTGCGCCGTGCCACAGGCCAGCATCCCGGAGGCATTGTGGTGCTGCCTATGGGATGGGATATTTCCACCTTTACTCCGGTGCAGCATCCGGCCAACGACCAGCAGACCAACATTATTACCACTCATTTTGACTACCATTCCATTGACCATAACTTACTGAAACTGGATATACTCGGACACGACGACCCTACCATAATTCGTATGCTGGAGGATATTACCGGAGTGGATGCAAAGGGCATCAGCCTGGATGACTCCATGGTGTTATCTCTGTTTACCGACACCAGCGCCTTGGGAGTGACGGCGGAGGAACTGGTGGACTGCGATTTGGGAAGTCTGGGAGTGCCGGAGTTTGGCACGGATTTTGTCATGCAGATGCTCCGGGACACAAAACCAAAGAATTTTTCAGATTTGGTACGGATTTCCGGTCTGTCCCACGGCACGGATGTATGGCTGAACAATGCCCAGTATTTTATCGGCAGGGGGGACTGCACCCTGTCCACGGCCATCTGTACCAGAGACGATATTATGACCTATCTGATACATACCGGGGTAGAGAACGGACTGGCCTTTAAGATTATGGAGAGTGTGCGTAAGGGCAAAGGCCTGACGCCGGATATGGAGGAAGCCATGACGGCCGCCGGGGTGGAGGACTGGTATATTGAATCCTGCAAGCGGATTAAATATATGTTTCCCAAGGCCCATGCTGTGGCCTATGTTATGATGGCATTCCGCATTGCCTATTTTAAGGTGTATTATCCTTTGGCCTACTACGCCGCCTATTTCAGTATCCGGGCGAAAGCCTTCGACTATGAACTGATGTGTCAGGGCAAGGAAAAACTGGAAGCGCTGATGAAAGATTATAAAAAGCGGTTTAATGATTTGAGCCAGAAGGAGCAGGCCAGCTATGGTGATATGCGGATTGTGCAGGAGATGTATGCCAGAGGCTATGAATTTATGCCCATTGATATTTTTACTGCCAGGGCCAAGCAGTTCCAGATTGTGGATGGCAAGCTGATGCCTGCCCTTAACAGTATTGAGGGCATGGGAGACAAGGCGGCGGAAGGCGTGGTAGAGGCAGCTAAGGACGGGCCTTTTACCTCCTGCGAAAACTTTAAGAACCGAAGCAAGGTCAGCGGTACGATTGTAGATAAGATGCGGGAGATGGGATTGTTGGGAAATCTGCCGTTAAGCGACCAGATGTCACTGTTGGATTTTATGTAAAATTCCTGTTTGAGACTGGGATTTATTTATGTATTGGGAGGAACGTACTATGAAGAAACAAGCAGTAAATCCATATCTGCCTTCCTGGGAGTATATCCCGGATGGAGAGCCATATGTATTTGATGGACGGGTGTATATCTATGGCTCCCATGATTTTTATAATGGTTATGTGTTTTGTATGGGAGATTACGTCTGCTGGTCAGCGCCGGTGGAGGATTTGAGTGACTGGCGCTATGAGGGCGTGATTTATCCAAAGACAGCGGACCCTCTGAATCCAGAAGGGAAAATGTGCCTGTATGCGCCGGATGTGACAGTGGGGCCTGACGGCCGCTATTATTTATATTATGTACTGGACAAGGTGTCTGTGGTATCCGTGGCGGTTTGCGACACTCCGGCAGGGCGCTATGAATTTTATGGATATGTACATGACAGGGATGGAGTACGTCTGGGGGAACGGCCGGGGGATGAACCCCAATTTGACCCTGGCGTGCTGACAGAGGGAGATAAGACCTATCTGTATACCGGCTTTTGCGGCAGAGGAGATAAATCCCGGACAGGCGCTTTTGTGACGGTTCTTGGGCCGGATATGGTGACGATTGTCGAGGAGCCGGTCCGGGTGGCGCCAGGCTGTGAATACAGTGAAGGAACCGGTTTTGAGAATCATGCCTTTTTTGAAGCCTCCTCCATTCGGAAATATAAGGACAGGTATTACTTTATTTATTCCTCCGAGGTGATGCATGAGTTATGCTATGCCGTGAGTGACTGCCCTACAGGAGGTTTTACCTATCAGGGAGTGCTGGTAAGCAATTGCGATATGAATATAGACACCTATAAACCGGCGGATATGCCGGCGGCCTATGGAGCCAATAACCATGGAAGCATGGTTCAGATTGGCCATGACTGGTACATTTTCTACCACCGCCATACCAATGGCTCCTGGTACAGCAGACAGGGCTGTGCGGAGCGCTTACAGATACAGGAGGACGGAAGGATTCCCCAGGTGGAGATTACTTCCTGCGGCCTCAATGGCGGCCCGCTGCGGGGGGAGGGAGAGTATCCGGCATACCTGGCCTGCCATCTGTTTACAGATAAGCCTTCCATGTATGTGGGAGGAGAGAACTATCCTAAGATAATGCAGGATGGAAGAGACGGCGACGAGGAGATTGGCTACATTGGCAATATTCAGGATACAGCCACAGCCGGTTTCAAATATTTTGATATGAAACACGTGGAAAAAATCCGCATCACAACCCGGGGCTATGCCGATGGCATTGTAGAAGTCCGTACCAGATGGGATGGGGAAGTGCTGGCAGAATTGCCGATTGTCTATACCAATGTATGGGAGACATACGAGAGTGAGATTGCCATGCCGGAGGGAATACAGTCCCTGTACCTGACCTTCCGCGGCCAGGGCAATGCCAGTCTGAAGAGTTTTGAATTAGTCTGTGGGACAGTCTCCGAAAAATAAAAAAAATGGAGTATACGGGACTTGAACCCGTGACCTCCACACTGCCAGTGTGGCGCGCTCCCAACTG
>JAFLTB010000055.1 GCA_022510605.1 Lachnospiraceae bacterium | reverse complement strand
CTTCCTTCAGGAAACGAAGGGAGGCATCAAAGGTGGCACCACCCCAGCACTCTACGGCGTGATAGCCTACTTTGTCCATTTTATCTATAATCGGCAACATCTGTTCTGTTGTCATACGGGTTGCAATCAAGGACTGGTGAGCATCCCGCAGGATAGTCTCTGTAATCTTGATTGGCTTTTTTGCATTATCTGCCATTTTCTACCTCATTTCTATGCGGCTTTGTTATGCTGACAGGTCTGCGGATGCCGCACCGACACAAACCTGCATCACTTTTACACTCCAAAGATTGCCATAAACACACCGGCCGCCACGGCAGTACCAATAACGCCGGCAACGTTTGGTCCCATGGCATGCATCAGAAGGAAGTTGGTCGGGTCTGCCTCCGAGCCTACCTTCTGGGATACACGGGCCGCCATCGGCACGGCGGATACACCAGCCGAACCAATCAGTGGATTTACCTTGCCCTTGGTTACCACGCACATCAATTTGCCGAACAAAACGCCGGCCGCCGTACCAACAGCAAAGGCTGCCAGACCCAGCACAACGATTTTCAGTGTGGCCGGTACGAGGAATTCCGCACCGCTTGTCTTGGCGCCTACCGAAGTACCAAGCAGGATAACCACAATATACATCATGGCGTTGGAAGCCGTTTCTGCCAGCTGGCTTACTACACCGGACTCTTTGAATACGTTACCTAACATCAGCATACCGATTAACGGCGCCGTACTTGGGAGAATCAGACATACTATAGTGGTAACCACGATAGGGAACAGAATACGTTCCAGTTTGGATACCGGACGGAGCTGCTCCATCTTGATTTCCCGCTCCTTCTTCGTGGTCAGAAGTTTCATTATAGGCGGCTGGATAATCGGAACCAGTGACATATAGGAATAAGCTGCCACGGCAATGGAACCCATCAGGTGTCCCTGTCCCAACTTACCAGCCAAAAAGATTGAGGTCGGGCCGTCGGCACCGCCGATAATGGAAATAGCCGCCGCTTCCATACCGTTGAAGCCCATGACAATGGCTAACAGGTAAGCGGAAAAAATACCGAACTGTGCAGCCGCTCCCAACAGAAAACTCTTTGGGTTGGCAATCAGCGGACCGAAATCGGTCATGGCACCAACACCAAGGAAAATCAGGGATGGCAGAATACTCCATTCATCCAGCATAAAGAAGAAATGCAGTAAACCGCCTTCCTGTATAATTTGTGGATAGATATTAACCAACAGCATACCCATGGCAATAGGAATCAGAAGCAGCGGTTCATAGCCTTTTTTAATCGCCAGATAGAGAAATATAAAGGCAACTAAAATCATGACATAACTGCGCCAGTCCATAGTACCATTAAAAAATGCAGTCTGGTTAATAAGATTGTGTAATACTTCCATCTTAATTACCTCCGGTCATTTTGTAGTAGTTGAACTTAATCCATGGTTGCTAATACATCACCGGATTCAACCATAGCGCCGGAGTTTACATTAATGCTGGCTATTGTTCCATCCTGTGGAGCCACCACTTCATTTTCCATCTTCATGGCCTCAAGAAGAAGGATAACCTCCCCTTTCTTCACACTCTGTCCTACGGATGCTTTGACAGCCAGAATCTTGCCAGGCATTGGAGCAGTAACAGATACGGAGCCTGCATTTCCTGTGCTGGCCGGCTTTGGTGCCGGTGCCGGAGCTGCCTTTGGCGCAGCCGCTGGTGCTGCTGCCGGAGAGGCTGCCGGTGCGGCTCCCCCCTTCTCCTCTACTGCCACATCATACACTGTGCCGTTTACTGTAATGGTATAATTTTTCATGGATTATATCCTCCTTCGATTATTTTAAAAATGTACGTTTCTTTATAGAACGAATCACCAGGCCGTCAGCCGATGCCGGAACGCCGGTCTCTGCTTCCCTGTAGGCCGCTATGGCCGCCGCAATGACTGCCACTAACTGTGTATCATCTGCTGAAGCAGATACAGGCTCTTTTCTGGCTTCATCGTTGGCCGGAGCTGCTTTCTGTGGCTTTACCGCCGGTTCTTTTTTCTTTCCATCAAACCATCCCGGTACAAACTTCAAAAGATAGATGAAAAAGGAAATCAGAATCAGTACGCAAAATACCACAGCCATGCTGATAACGGTATGGACAAGAGCCTCTGGAATTGTAACCTCCGAAATATTCTGTAAAACCATCTGCTCACCTCATTCCAAACATCTGCATTGCATAAATTAAATGCTTGCGTACCTCTTCACCCGGGATGATATTATCCACATATCCCCGTCTGGCGGCTGCTTCCGCACTGCACTGCAGTTTGTCAAATTCCTCTGCCTTTTCCTCTAAGGCCTTTTTGGTATCTTCTGCACCGGAAATTTCGTCCTCGCACATAATCTGTGCCGCTGTCTTTGCCTCCATCACGCCTACTTTGGCCCCCTCTAAGGCAAGCACCAGGTCAGCGCCCACATGCCTGGAATTCATGGCTACATAAGCACTGCCATAGGCTTCTCCGGTAATTACATTGATTTTTGGCACATCGGCACTGGCAAAGGCATAGGTCAGATCTGCCACTGCCTGGGCAATGGTTTTTTCCTCTTCTAACTCTGCCGCATATCCCTTCACATTGGTCAGGGTAACAATTGGAAGTCCAAACGAATCACAGAAATAAACGAACTGCTCTGCCTTCTTGCAGCCGGCCGTGGAAAATACCCCGTCTGCCGCATTGGCAATGGCTCCCACAGTAATGCCGTCTAAAGCCATCAGGCCGGTTACCATTTCTTTTCCGTATTCGGCTTTCAGTTCAATGAACTGTGTGCCATCCGCAATCTGAGTCAGCGCTTCTTTTGCATCGGAAGCGTAACCTTCAAAACCTGCCAGCACACGGTTAGCATCGTCCTCCGACTCTTCTGCCGCCATCACTCCTGCATTGGCCGGAAGCAGGGAAATCAGTGTACGGATATTTTCCAACACTTCCGTCTCACTCTGGCATACAATGTCCACATTGCCAGCCTCTGCCTGGAAGGACGCCTTGCTGGTATCGCATTTTTCAATGCGGTTGCCTGCCAGGGCATTCGGTGAATTTACGAATAACTGCCCCTTCTCTGCATCCATCAGGGTGATGTCACTTAATTTGGAAGAAATGGCAACACCGCCGCCACAACTGCCAAGAATCGCACTAATCTGGGGAATCACACCAGAGGCTTTTACCTTTGCCATGTAAATCTCCCCAAATCCAGCCAGGGCATCCACTGCCTCCTGGACACGGATTCCGGCACAGTCCACCAGTTCAATCACCGGTGCCCCTGCCTTAATCGCCATCTCATAGAGAGAGGCAATTTTTTTTGCGTGCATTTCACCAACAGAGCCGTTCAACGCTGTCACATCCTGGCTGTAGATATATACTAAATTGGAATCTACTATACCGTAACCAGTAATTACACCATCGGCTGGCACTGCTTTTTCCTGCATGTTAAAATCAGTGTTTCTTTTGGTAATCAAACCACCGATTTCAACAAAACTGTTTGCGTCAACAAGAGTCTCAATCCTCTCTCTTGCCGACATGATAGCTGAGTTACTCATTTGCAGCCCTCCACTTTCTAAATCGTTGTTTTTATGTAAAACTCAAATTTTATCCGATTTTAATTGTATCGCTTTTTCCCCTAATTGGCAACCACTATTTTTTCTTTTTCATAGGATTTTTTTCTTTCTCATATAATGTGGTAATGAATCTTAAGGTATTTGAGTTTTCGCTTTTTATTATAAGGCGTAAAAAGCACTCATCACAACATGTGATGAGTGAATATGCACAGGAATCGCATCCGGAAAACTGGTTTTCCGAGTGCGATTCTGGTGCATATTGACATTGCCGCTTTTGCGGTAAGTCCTTTTTACGCCAACATACAGATTTTGAAACAAAATGCGTAAACTCAAACAAGGTGACTTCTATGAGACGAACACAACTCCTGAGTATTTTCCTGATGCTCGCCCTGACGGCGGCGGGCATTTTCTTCTATATGAGGCAATATCCTGTCCAGGAGCCGGAGCAGACGGCCCTTTTCCCGGAGAAAGAAATTGTCATTCCTGCCTCGGCCTCCGCCCCTCCCGCCCTGACTCTGCATGCCAGGTATGCCGGCGTCATGGACGCCTCCTCCGGCCGGATGCTGTATGGCAAGGAAATGGATAAAAAAGCCGCCATGGCAAGCACCACAAAAATCATGACGGCATTGTTAGTACTGGAATCGGGACGCATCGGGGAAACGGTAACTGCCAGCTCCTATGCCGCCTCCATGCCCAAGGTACATCTGGGTATGGTAAAGGGGCGCCAGTACCGGATGAAGGATTTGCTCTATTCTTTGATGTTAGAATCCCACAACGATACCGCGGTGGCCATTGCGGAGCACATGGCCGGCTCCGTGGAGAATTTCGCCGGGAAGATGAATGAGAAAGCCAAGGCCCTGGGCATGACCTCCACACATTTTGTCACCCCCAATGGCCTGGACGCCAAGGACCATGGCAGTACCCCGGCGGATATGTGCCGTCTGGCGGCCTATGCGATTCAGAACAGGGAGTTCTGCTCCCTGATTCAGACCAGAGCCCATCGGTTCTCTGACGTAAGCGGCGCCCACTCCTACTCACTGACCAACCGGGATGCCTTTCTTTCTTATTATGATGGAGCCCTTGGTATCAAAACCGGCTTTACCGGAGATGCCGGCTACTGCTTTGTGGGAGCTGCCCGCCGCAATGGCATCACTCTCACCAGCTGTGTGCTGGCCAGCGGCTGGCCGCCGAACAAGAGTTACAAATGGACGGATACCCGGTCCCTGATGGATTACGGTTTTTCCCATTATACCGCTTTTACCTTTCCTATGCAGCAGATGTCTGCGGTGCGGATTCCCGTAGAAGATGGCAAAACAGATTTTGTCTCCTGTTCACAGCCCTCTGCCCCTTCCACGCTGTTAGGCCGCCATGAGACGGTTACGGTACGCTATAACCTGCCGGATAAACTGTATGCTCCTGTCCGCTCCCACACTGCCATTGGCACGGTTTCCTTCTATATCAATAACTCTCTGTACCGGACAGAAAAAATTTTTCCTTTAGAAAACATTGAAAAATCTGGCTTTTCTGATACAATAAAGACTGTATTGCATTCGTGGTTAGAGACCTTTACCGGCGGACTGTAAATTTCCTTTTATGATTTTTTTGAAAAAAGTCTTTACATTTTGAAAGGAAAGTGCTATAGTGAATACGCAATAAGTACGTTTGGTAAGGACAAAGGTGTTCTCATTCACGAGGACACCTTTTTTCTTTTGACATGCGGACAGCCTGCAAAATGTGCTGCCCCTTGTCTTTGCCACATCCAAATGAATTCTAATTAAAAATGGGAAGGATGGATTTAACTATGCAGAAAAATGTAATTGAAGATGTTTTCGGAACCAAGGTGTTCAACGATGATGTCATGCAGGAATATCTGCCAAAGAAGACCTATGCCGCTCTGAAAAGCACAATTGAAAACGGGGAGGAATTGTCCCGGGAAGTCGCAAATGTCGTGGCCCACGCCATGAAGGAATGGGCATTAAATAACGGCGCCACCCACTACACACACTGGTTTCAGCCCATGACGGGTGTTACCGCCGAAAAGCACGACTCCTTTTTGAGCCCGGATTCTAATGCCCGTGCGGTATTGGAATTTTCCGGCAAGGAGTTAGTCAAGGGAGAACCGGATGCGTCTTCCTTCCCATCCGGCGGTCTGAGAGCTACTTTTGAGGCCAGAGGCTATACCGCATGGGATTGTACCTCTCCGGCCTTCCTCCGGGAAGATGCCATCGGTACGGTTTTGTGTATTCCGACTGCCTTCTGCTCTTATACCGGCGAGGCACTGGATAAAAAGACCCCTCTTCTGCGCTCCATGGAAGCCATCAGCAAACAGGCTGTCCGGGTTCTGCGCTTATTTGGCGATGAGGAAGTACAGAATGTCAGTTGTTCCGTAGGCCCGGAGCAGGAATATTTCCTGGTTGACAGAGACCAGTATTTACAGCGTGACGATTTGATTTTCACCGGCCGTACCCTGTTTGGCTCCATGCCTCCAAAAGGTCAGGAATTGGATGACCACTATTTCGGAAGCATCCGTGAACGCCAGGCTGCCTTTATGAAGGAGTTAAATACGGAGCTGTGGAAACTGGGTATCCTCTCCAAGACACAGCACAACGAGGTGGCTCCGGCACAGCACGAAATGGCTCCAATTTTTAATACGGCCAACATCGCCACCGACCACAACCAGCTGGTTATGGAAACGATGAAGAAGGTGGCAAGACGCCACAATCTGGAGTGTCTGCTTCACGAGAAACCTTTTGCCGGTGTCAACGGCTCCGGTAAGCACGATAACTGGTCTCTCGTTACCAATACAGGCAAGAACCTGCTAAGCCCGGGTTCTGCCCCATATGACAATAAACAGTTCCTGCTGTTTTTAGCTGCTGTCATTGCCGCTGTGGATGACCATGCCGCACTGCTTCGCATGTCCGCCTCCAATCCGGGCAATGACCACCGACTTGGCGCCAACGAGGCTCCGCCGGCTATCATTTCCATTTTCTTAGGTGAACAGTTAGAGGATATTGTAGACCAGATTCTGGAAACCGGAACAGCTACCCACAGCAACAAGGGTGGACGGATGGACATTGGTGTGCACACGATTCCACCAATCCGCAAGGATGCCACGGACCGCAACCGTACCTCACCATTTGCCTTTACCGGAAACAAATTTGAGTTCCGTATGGTGGCTTCCTCTATGTCCATTGCCGGCCCGAACACCGTATTAAACGCTACTGTTGCGGATGTTTTGGAAAAAATGGCTGACCAACTGGAAAAGGCCGATGACTTCGACAAGGCAGTTGACGACCTGATTTATGAGACTCTGAAAGAGCATCAGAAGGTTATTTTCAACGGTAACGGCTACTCGGATGACTGGGTTGCCGAAGCTGAAAAACGTGGTCTGCCGAATGTAAAAACCATGGTAGATGCCACTGCTTCCCTCACCGATGAAAAAACCATCGAAATGTTCGAGAGACAGCATGTATTCACCCGTACCGAACTGGAGTCCCGTGCGGAAATCAACTACGAGGCCTATGCCAAGGCAATTAACATCGAGGCAAAAACCATGATTAAGATGGCATCTAAGCAGTACATTCCATCTATCATCCGTTATGTTACCAGTCTGGCAGAATCCATTAACAGCATTACTGCCGCCTGTGCAGAGGCCGATTTGACCGTTCAGAAAAACCTTCTGACCAGGTGCTCCTCTCTCTTGACCGAGGCCCAGAAAGCACTGGACGCCTTAAAGGAGGTGGACGCTACAGCTGCTTCCATGGAGGAAGGAAAAGAACAGGCAGAATATTTCAAAGATGTAGTATTCCCGGCCATGGCTGCCCTCCGTGCTCCTATTGATACCCTGGAGGATATGGTGGATAAGAAATACTGGCCAGTACCGGCATACGGCGATATGCTGTTTGAGGTATAAGATATAAGAAAAAACGGCTCTCCGCTTCTTATGGGATGCGGAGGGCCATTTTGGTTTTAGAATTTTCATATTTCCGGTTCACTTTGTAGAAACTCTTCATATTCCTGTCTGGTTATGCTTTCGGGAAAAACAATTTCCTGCCACTCTGTTTCGTGATCGGCAAGCTGTAAACGGCACTGTATCTTCTCTAATCCTTCCGGTAGAATCATTTTTTCTTCCGTGCAGAAGGCAAAATACAATGTCTTGCCATCTTTGCTGTATAGCCACCCATTATCATCGTTTTTGAACCATTTATTTTTCGAGTCCACTTTCACGCCGCAGGTATCTTCCAGCAATGTCTCATAGGTTATGGGATTTATGCCGATTTTTCCTACAGAGCGGGAAAGATAAATTGGCTCTTTTATATTGGCCCCTACTTCTGCACATATATAAATGGCATTGTCTCCGATTTCCTGCAGATTCTCCGGCAGGGAAAATTCATGAACCGGATGCCAGTTGTCAAGCGCCGCTTTTCCTATTTTTTTTACAGAGTCCGGCAGGTCACAATTGGCTCCCTGCAGGGCACGTTCTTCTATTTCCTCCAACCCGTCGTTCAATATAATCTCTGCACTTTCATTATAAAACTGACAGAAGGAAGATTCCCGGATTACCTTTACGGTATCAGGCAGACGAATGGTGCTGGCATTTTCCCAAAAACGATAATTGCTTACATACATAAAAGCACTTGGTTCAATTTCCGTGCGTCCCGGCTCAAAGGTTATTTCTGCCGGTCCCAAATTGCCAAAGGCTCCCGGTTCTAAATATACATCCTTTGGAATACACAGCGTAAGCTTTTTCCATTCATCTTTCTGCTGCTTGTAATCTCTGGCTGTCCATGGTTCTGTAAAACGTTTCTTGTCAACGGCAAAGGCATGGTAAGCAACGGCTATGGTATCCTCCGGAAGTGACACTTCCTCTTCTTTCTGATAATCCTTATTATACTTGATTACCCGGCAGGCCATCATCGTAAAGTCCCCCACCTGGTAGGTTTTCTTTGCCTGCTCCCTGCTGTCCTTATAAATTCCCATTTCTTTCATCTTACCCTTTTTGGAAAAAGACAGGCAGATTTCATAATCAGACTTATATGAGTACCGTCTCTCCTCCCCGGTCTTTGCTTTGGGTGTTCCCAATGCTTTGTCACACTGCTCTGGCGTAGAGAAAAAATTCACCTTTCCGACTTTATAGTTCTCCATTTCTTCTTTGGGAATCCGATTTCTCTTTACTTCCACATAAGAGACATTTTTCCTGCCTGGCATTTTCCCCAGTTCTGCCGACCTTTTTTCACCAGCTGTAAGTTCTGCACGGACAACGGAATATTCGCCAAGACACTTTGACAGGTCACAGACCTTCATGGCTTTTTCTATTTTCTGTTCCGGCTCAATGGATGGCTCCGGTGTGTCTGTAACAGCCAGAGCTGGTGAAGATACTATATTCGCCTCAGTTTCCGGCGAGGCCGCTTCCCGCTGTCCCTCAGACTTCTTTTCGCAGCCAGCAAATGTCAGGGTTCCTGCAAGCAAAAGAAATATAGCAGGGTACATAAAAATTTTTTTTATAACTATCACTCCTTATACGTCTCTAAGATTACAGGCCCCACGGTTCCTGTAGGAATATGTTCACAATTAGGATGACGAATTGTCTCTACACTTTTTTTCGTAAACTTCTCTACCCGGAATGCTTCTTTTGCAAATTTTGCCGCCTTAGAATCTGCAGGGGCAATAATGCGGTTTACACAGATAAATTTCGTACCTCGTGGGACAGAAAATGTCTCTTCATCGTAACTTACTTCCACATATGGTTCCCCCGTTATTTTAGTTTTGGCATCTTTGAACAGCAGGGTCGTAACATTCTCTGTATAATTATCCGCACACTCGGTACTCCGGTAAGTCAGCCGCCCGGTCCCTTCAGGAATCACCAGGGTCATTTCTTTGCAACCACGAAACATATATTTCCCCAGATATATGTGCTTCTGATTTTCCGGAAGCGCTACCTTTTCAAGATTTTTGCAATCTTCAAAAATTCCATCTCCAATGTTTCTTTCCCCATAATTTTTTGGAAAAGCCGGCCATTGAATCTCGCTTATTCCGGTAACCGAAAAACAACCACTGCCTAAAAAGCTTCCTTTTTTCATACTGGCTGGAAGTTCAATTAATTCCATATTTTCATTCCCCCAGAACGCACGCATGCCAATCTGTATTACCGGAGAATCAAAGTGGATTTTTTCTAATTTACAATACGAAAAAGCAAAATCTCCCACCTTCTCCACATGCTCCAGATTTATCTCCTTTACATTGCTATCGTTAAATGCCCTATCCCCTATTTCTTTACAGGTTTCTGACAATACAACTTTATCAAGTTTTGTTCCCTCAAAGGCATAATCATTGATTTTCTCAACATACTCTCCTAACACCACCTGAGTCAGCTTCCGCTCCGCACTCTTTGTCCAAAGCGTCCAGACCGCATAGCCGCTGTCCTGTCCCGGAGAATCCTCCCAACTCTTTGCTCCCACTTCCACCACCCGGTGGCCATCTATTTCTGAGGGGATTATTAACTCCTCCCCCTCCGGCACCAGAGAGCGCAGGCGGATGGAATCGTTTTCCCTCATTTCGTATTCTATGTATAAATACTTTCTACCCTCGATAACCAGATTTCTTCCCCGATACACCCCGTTTGTCAGCGTAACCGCCGGTGTCGATTCCGGCACTGTCTGTACGCCACCGGTCACAGCCTCCTGCCCAGACGCTGTAGCCCCGGTCTGCATCTGGTTAGCACTTTCTGATTTCCCACAGGCTGTTAATAGTACTGCAAGGATAATAATACTGGTAAATTTCCATCTTTTCATAGGCCCTCCCCTCCTGTAATAACCTTTGTTATTATCAATTTACCAAACACTAGTCGAATAGTCAAGAAGTTTTTGACTATCCGACTAGTTATTTTCCTTCTTAGAATACTTTACCCTGGGTCTTCACATTCTGTTATATAAATATTTTATTGTAAAAAAGCCTTGCCGCCAGAGGCGGCAAGGTCAATATGCACCAAAATCGCACTGGAAAAACCGGAGTTTTCCCGATGCGATTCTGGTGCATATTCACTCATCACATTCTGTGATGAGTGCTTTTTATATATAGAATTAAAACTCATGACAATTTCAGTATATCTGCCAAAATATTATTGACCAGACATTACCGGGCAAAGAATTGCCGGGCAAAATATTGCCTCACTTCAATCAAATCGTGAAAAATCTGAAAAGCCAGCTGCTCCATCTCCTTATCCGGCACTATCAAATCCGGCACCAGCAGAACACGCAGACCGGCGGCCGCCGCAGAACGAAGGCCGTTTTTGGAGTCCTCAATGGCATAGACTCCGTCCGGCCGGATTCCCATTTCTTCACAGGCCTTCCGATAAATATCCGGGGCAGGCTTGCTTTTTTCCACCATATCTCCGCCCACTATCACTTCAAAAAAATCAAGAAGCCCTGTTTGCTCCAGTTCTTCCAAAATAACCGCCCTGCGGGTTGAGGAGGCAAGGCCGATGCGCCAGCCATTGACTTTGAGAAAGCTTAATAACTCCCTTGCCCCTGCTTTAACGGGCATTCCCTTTTCCTTTATCCTTTCATGAAACAATGCCGAGGATTCCTGCCGGAAGGTATCATAGGGAAAATCAGAGCCATAATACTCCATTACCAGCCGTTCCGTTTCCTGGATGTTTGTTCCGATACAACGGCGAAACACCTCGTCCATATCCCCTATATTATATTTGGCCGCCAAATACTGCCAGCATTGCAAAATCAGATTTTCCGTGTCAAAAATAACTCCATCCATATCAAAGATTACAACCGCATCCCTCACTGTAAGTCCCCTCCTTCTATCCGTCCCTTCACGGTTTCAATGTTTTCTACAATTGTATCATGACAGTCCGGAAATGACAACCTTTCTGGGATGAGTGGAGTGTTTGCATAGGAAAAAAACAAGTTCCGTCATCAAAAAAGAATATTCATAGACAGTCCGGAACATCTCTGATACAATTAGCATAACGATACCAACCTGGCACAATGGCGCCATACTTGTGAAAGGAACCGCCTGCCGGCAGGACATCTGCCGGCAGGCGGAAGAATTGAAAATATGATTACTATCTCACTAAAACCCAATTCCAAAACTCCCATGTATATACAGATTTACGAATATATCAAGGGGGAAATTCTAAACGGAAATCTTTCCCACCCGGAAAAGCTCCCCTCCTCCCGCTCTCTGGCATCTCACCTTCAGGTCAGCCGCTCCACCGTGGATATCGCCTATGAACAGCTGGTGGCAGAGGGTTACGTGGATGCAAAAGAAAAGCGGGGCTATTTTGTCAATCCCATTACCCACACACAGAATTTCCACGTTACCTCTCCTGCTGACAGACCCGCTGAACCGGTAAAAATACCAGAAACATTTCCGTATGATTTTGACCCGGATGCAGTGGATACCTCCCATTTCCCCTATTCCGTCTGGAAGTCTATCGGGAAAAACCAGCTGGATAACCCGGAGAATTTTATCAGCGGCAGTCATTATGGGAATGAGGAATTACGCCAGGCCATCTCGGATTATCTCCATGGTTCCCGCGGAGTCAACTGCTCTCCGGAACATATTGTGGTGGGGGCCGGACTTGCCCACCTGCTTCAGATGCTCTGCGTGCTCTTTGAGCATGGAGGCGTCATCGCTATGGAAGAGCCTGGCTACCGCAGTGCCCGCCAGGTACTGCATTCCGGTGGTTTTGAAATACTGGACCTGCCTCTGAAGGAGGATGCCTTTGATACGGAGGCTCTGGAAAACACCTCTGCCAATATCTGCTATGTCACCCCTTCCCACCAGTTTCCTCTGGGAAGTGTGCTGTCCATTGCAAGGCGCCAGCAGCTTCTTGCCTGGGCTTCAGAGGCGCCAGACCGCTATATTATCGAGGATGACCACGACAGTGAATTCCGCTATCAGGGACTACCGATTCCCGCTCTGCAAAGTCTTGACCACAAGCACCGGGTTATCTACATTGGCACCTTTTCCAAGGCGATTTCCCCGGCGATTCGCATGGGGTATATGGTTTTGCCGGAGACACTGGCGAAGGCCTACCGGGAACGCTGCAGCTTTTATCCCTGTCCCGTACCCCGTCTTAACCAGGCTGTCATAACGGATTTTATCCGCCAGGGCTCTTTTGAAAAGCATCTGAACCGGATGCGCAAATTGTATAAAGGACGACATGACCGGATGGTAGAAGCCATTTCCCGGTATCTGCCGGAAGAGAATTTTGACATCACCGGAGACAACGCCGGACTTTATCTTATTCTGCGCTATCACGGCCCCTTAGACGAAAAAACCATTGAAAAAAGAGCAGAAAAAAACGGCATTCGTCTACGCTCCCTGCGGGATTATTACGCAAATCCTCCTGCCGATTATCTTCCTTCGTATTTACTTGGCTTTGCCGGTATGGAAGACGAGGCCATTACCGAAGGTATCCGGCATCTGGCTGAGAGAGTATTTCTTTCGCCTCCCTAACGTCTTTTTCTATCTGCTGGTACAATTCCTCCATGGAAGGGAATTTTTTCTCCGGCCGCAAAAATGCCAGGAGAAATACAGTCAGCTGACTGCCATACAGGTCTCCCTCATAGTCAAACAGCCACACCTCTAACCCCATGGGATTTTCTCCCGGTATTGTGGGTTTTCTTCCCAGGTTGGCAATGCCGGCATATTCTTTCTCTCCCTTTCTTACCGATACGGCATATACGCCGGCGGGCGGCAGTACCTTGTTTTCTGCCGGATAAATATTCGCAGTGGGAACCGACATTTTTCTTCCAATCTGATTACCGGTTTCCACAACCCCCTGAATGAAATAGGGCATACTCAGCCGTCTGGCCACCTGCCCCATCTCGCCTTCTGACAAGAGTTTCCGAATACCTGTACTGCTAATAACTTCTCCGTCCTGACGCAGTTTTTCCTTTACGCAGACCTCAAATCCAAGTTCTTTCCCTTCTCTCTGCAAGAAACCGGTATCTCCGCTTCTCTGATAGCCAAAGCAGAAATCCTCTCCCACTACTACTTTCTTTGCATCACAGCGTCCGGCCAGTATATCCCTGGTAAAGTCCTCCGGCTTCATATGTAAAAACTCCTCTGTGGCCGGAATCATAATCATAATATCCATCCCTGCCTGCTCTGCCAGGTATTTTTTTTCCTCTTCGCTATAAATTCCCGGCACGCCGGGAAAGGAAAATGTCAGCATAACCAAGGCAAGCCCGGACCTTTTTGCCTCTGAAAACAAAGAACGGTGGCCGCAGTGCAGGCCGTCAAATTTGCCAATACATACCGCTGTATTTTTTAATTGAAAGTTCAAGTCCGTAATTATTTTCATTTTCTGCCGCTTCCTTCACTCTTCTTTACATGAGTATTAATGAAACATCTTGACTATGTGATACATGCCATCCTGCCTGTTATAGCGGTATATGGCATAAAAACTTCCGTCTGCGCCATACATCCGCACCTGCTCGCCATTCTCCGGCGCTTTTTTCTCTGCCTGGTACTGACAAAGACGGGCTGCCATTCGATTGCCATTTTCCAGAAAACGCATAGCCTTCTCTCCTGCCTGACAGCGGGCCAGGCCGTCAAATACTGCATCAATGGGCAGCAGCAGCTTCTCCGGCTCATTTTCCCTGCAGAATGCCTCAATTTCTGAGAGAGTCATGGCCTGCTCCGCCGTAAACTGCCCCACTCTGGTGCGTATCAGGCTTTTCATGGCTGCACCACATCCCAGACGCTCTCCTATGTCCGCACAGAGGGAACGGATGTAGGTACCCTTAGAGCAGGTAACTTCCATGGTAAATTCCTGTTCTGCCAGATTCATCTGGCGCAGAGACAGTTCATGGATGGTGACCTGTCTTGGCTTACGCTCCACCTCCTGCCCCTGGCGGGCCAGTTCATATAATTTTTTACCATTGATTTTAATGGCGGAATACATCGGCGGAATTTGCTGAATGGAGCCGGTAAACTCCGGCAGAATCTCCTGCAGCTGCTCCTCTGTTACCTGTACCGGCTGTTCTGTGAGAATCTCCCCGGATAAGTCCAGGGTGTCTGTGGTAACTCCCAGTCTCACCTCTGCCACATAGGTTTTATCCCGGTCTGTGAGCAGCTCACAGACTTTTGTGGCCTTGCCTACACAGACAGGAAGCACTCCTACCGCATCCGGGTCCAGGGTGCCGGTATGTCCAATTTTTTTCATATGGAGAATCCCTCTCAGTTTTGCCACTACATCATGGGAGGTAAACCCCTTTTCTTTGTATACGTTAATTATTCCGTTCATAGGGCAATATCCTGATTTCCATTCTCCTGCAGCTGTTTTTCAATGTGCCCGGTAAGATTGTTAATCGCATCAAAGGCCGCGCCCTGAATCGAACATCCGGCAGCACGGACATGACCGCCGCCGCCAAAATACCTGGCAATCTTGCTCACATCCACCACCTCATTGGAGCGCATACTGACCTTGAACTCCCCTGGCTCCCTCTCGCTGAGAAGTATCGCCACTTCCACTCCTTCCGTGGTTCGCATCTCATCAATTATGCCGTCCAAATCGGAAGGCTTCGCCTCATATAAATCCATAACACTTTTTGACACGACAGAAAAGATACAGCGCCCATCTATTATACGGACGCTCTCCATCAGACACCGTCCCATAATCTGCAGCTGCTTGTAGGTTTTCATATAAAAACTGCCATCAATGATTTTTCCAAAGGGAATTCCCTTCTCCATCAGACGGCCGGCAATCCGCATGGTCTCTTCGGATGTGTTGCTATGCTTGAACACACCGGTGTCGTAAATGATGCCGGTATACAGAGCACAGGCCGTCTCATATCCGATTTTTTCATCCTCCATCAGGGTATACAAAATCTGCGAAGTGGAGCTGGCATCTACTTTTACATAGTTTTCATCCCCAAATTTCGTATTGGTGATATGATGGTCCACATTATAGACAAAACCGGCTTTTTTCAGCACTGCTTCGGCCTCTCCAAGACGCTCTGCGTCACCGCAGTCCAGAGAAATAAATAAATCGTAGACTTCTGCTTTTTTCTCTAAGGCCCCCTCCACTTTCAGATAACTGAAAGCCTCTGGAAAATCCTCCAGATATACGCTGACCTTTTTCCCTGGGAAGTTTGCCGCTATGTAAGTATACAGCCCCATGCAGGAACCAATGCAGTCGCCATCAGGCCTTATATGACCGGCAATGGCAATGGTGTCCGCCGCTTCTATTGCCTTTATCAATCCATTCATGCCTATTACTGCTCCTTTTTCATTACTTCATCAATCCTCTTTGCCATGGATACACCATATTCAATGGAAGTATCCAGAACAAAGGTAAGCTCCGGTGTATTACGGAGATTCATTCGGACTGCCAGCTGGTGTCTGGCATAGGAGGCGCTTTTTTTCAGTCCTGCCATGGTGGCCTCCTTTGCTTCGTCGTCCCCCAGCACACTGACAAAAATTTTCGCAAATTTCAAATCCGGAGTAACCTCCACTGCCATCACGGAAGTCATAGGATGGATGCGGGGGTCCTTTAAGTCCTCCCGGATAATCTGGCTCATCTCCCGCTGAACTTCGCTGTTAAGCCGAATATTTTTTACACTGTTCTTTCTCATTCCTTCACATTCCTTTACTTTCTACCTTGGCACCTCTACCATCTTGTAACACTCAATCTGGTCGGCCTCCTGGAGGTCATTAAAGCCGGCAAATACCAGACCACACTCGTATCCGGCATTTACTTCCTTAACGTCATCCTTAAAGCGCTTGAGGCTGGCTAAATCGCCCTCGAAAATCTGCTCGCCATCCCGGCTGATACGAACCTTGCAGTCCCTCTCTATCTTACCATCCAGCACATAAGAACCGGCAATGGTTCCCACGCCAGAAGCCTTGAAGGTCTGGCGTACCTCAGCATGGGCAATAACCTGTTCCTCATAGATTGGCTCTAACATTCCCTTCATAGCCGCCTCAATGTCCTCAATGGCATCATATATGACACGGTACAGGCGCACATCCACGTTCTCCCGGTCTGCCGTTTCCTTCGCCATGTTATCCACACGGATATTAAATCCAATGATAATGGCGTTGGAGGCACTGGCCAGATTGACATCCGACTCGTTAATGGCTCCGACACCACCGTGAATGACACGGACTGCCACCTCTTCATTGCTGAGTTTCACAAGGCTCTGCTTCACAGCCTCCACGGAACCCTGTACGTCGGCTTTGATAATCAGATTCAAATCTTTGACATTACCGGCCTGAATCTGGCTGAACAGGCCATCCAGAGAAAGCTTCTTCGCCTTGGTTTCCTCTAACAGTTTATCTTTGCCCTGGTCGATGTATGCCTGGGCAATCTGCTTGGCATCCTTATCGTTTTCCGTAGCCAGAAATACCTCGCCGGCATCCGGCACACCGTTTAATCCAAGAATTTCCACTGGAGTGGATGGCTTTGCTGATTTGACGCGCTCGCCCTTATGGTCTAACATGGCACGCACTTTTCCGTAGGCAGTTCCCACGGCAATATGGTCTCCCACATTCAGCGTACCCTTTTGCACCAGCACGGTAGCTACCGGACCACGACCCTTATCCAGTCTGGCCTCAATAACAATACCTCTGGCACGGCGCTTTGGATTAGCCTTTAACTCCAGTACCTCGGAGGTCAGCACGATCATTTCCAGAAGATTTTCAATACCTTCTTTGGTATGGGCCGACACTGGGCAGAATACAGTGCTTCCGCCCCAGTCCTCCGAAATCAGTTCGTATTCCGAAAGTTCCTGCTTGACACGCTCAATGTTGGCGCCTTCTTTATCAATTTTGTTCACTGCTACAATGATTTCCACTCCTGCCGCCTTGGCATGGTTAATCGCCTCAATGGTCTGCGGCATCACACCATCATCGGCTGCTACTACTAATACCGCAATATCCGTGGACTGGGCACCACGCATACGCATGGAAGTAAATGCCTCATGTCCCGGTGTATCTAAAAAGGTGATTTTTTCGCCGTTAATACGAACCACATATGCACCGATATGCTGGGTAATTCCACCCGCCTCATGCTCGGTGACATCGGTCTGGCGGATAGCATCCAACAGAGAGGTCTTACCATGGTCTACATGGCCCATGACACAGACAACCGGAGGACGTTTCTTCATCTTGCTTTCGTCCTCTTCCTCCTCCTTCAGAAGTTCTGCCACCATATCTACCTTTTCTTCCAATTCGGCTATGATGTCAAACCCAAGAGCAATCTCCTCTGCCTCCTCAAAGGTAATATCCTGATTCAGCGATACCATCTGTCCCTGCAAGAACAGTTTCTTGACCAGAGCCGATGCCGGCATCTTCATCTTTTCTGCCAGGGCACGGATGGTAAGGTTCTCTGGTATGGTAATCTGTTTAATCTGCTCTTCCGGCTCCTGTTTTACCGGTTCCGGCTTAATAAAGGCTCCCTTTCTGTTCGGATCCTTCCTGGAACGGATACGGCTCATTTCTTCTTTGCTGCTCTTACGGTAGCCGCCGGTCTTTTTCTCATCCTTTCTGCGGTTTCTCTGGCGAGAGTTTTTCTGCTCCTGCTTAATGCCATCAAAACCACTCTGGGCCTTTTCAAACCGCTCAAATACCCGTTCTCCACTACTGCGCTTCCTGTCGCCCCGTCTGTCATTTCGCTGGCCGCCATTACCGCCGGCACTGCGTCCCGGGCCACGATTGTCACTGCGGTTTCCGCCTCTCTGGCCCTGGCCATCCCGCTGTCCCTGACGCGGCCGGTCACTGCGGTTTTCATTCCGGTTATCACCTCGTCCATTCCGGCTGCGGCTCCGGTTATCACCATGACCGCCACTGGCTGGCTTATTCTCCGGCTTCGCTGCTGTTTCCGTCTTCTTAGCAGCCGGTGCGCTGCTCTCTTTTGAAGAAGCTTTTGCTTTGCCTTCTCCTGCCTCAGAAGCCTGTTTTTTCCCTGGGCCTGCTGCCTTCTCCTCCGTCTTTTTCTTTTCGGTGGTCTCCTTCTCTGTTTCGGCTTTCTTCTCTGCCGTTTTGGCCTCCTCTGGTTTTCCCGTTTTCTGGCCTTCTTCCTTGACTGCCTTCTTTTGCATAAAAGATTTCATCAGAAAAGCAATGGCCGCATCTTCAATGTTACTGTTGGCTCCCTTTACCTCAAAGCCATTGTCATTTAGAAGTTTAACCAAATCACTGCTTTTTATGTTCTTATCCTGTTGCTGCATACTCCGCGCAATTTCATATATTTTCATTTTTGCCATACTCTGTTACCTCCAGCTCTAAATTCTTACCAATGGATGCTGCAAAGCCGCTGTCCATGACAGCCAGGGACGCCCGGAATTCCTTTCCCAACGCCTTCCCTAACATTTCTCTGTCTCCAAAAACCGCATAGGGTACTTTGTAATAATAACAGGCATTTCGGAATTTTTTCCTGGTGTTGTCTGAGGCATCCTCCGCCACAATTACCAGACAGGCTTTTCCTTCCCGGATTGCCTTTTCCGTCATAAACTCACCGCTTGCTACATCTCCGGCTCTTTGTGCAAGGCCCAGTGTTCCCAGAACCTTTTTATTTTGTATCATTCTTCCACTGCCTCTCCAGTTCTTCATAAATCGCCTCCGGCACAGGAATGCGGAAAGAACGGCTGAGAGCATTTGTCTTACGGGCTTTCTCCAGACATTCTGCCCTGTCGCAAAGATACGCTCCTCTTCCATTCTGCCTTCCGGTCCGGTCCAGTACGATGTCACCTTCCGGCGTTTTCACAATGCGAATCAGGTCTTTTTTTTCTTTGCTCTCCCGGCATCCAACACACTGTCTGGCCGGCTTCTTTTTCCCCTGCATGAAACTCCATCCTTTCTCTGCCGCTTCATAAAGCGGTTTTCCCATCCGGGAATGTCTTTACTCCAGACTCTGGCTCTCGCTCTTAATATCGATTTTATAACCAGTGAGTTTCGCCGCTAACCTGGCGTTCTGTCCCTCTTTTCCGATAGCAAGGGACAACTGATAGTCCGGCACAATAACCTGGGCGCTTTTTTCCTCCGGATCCACTGTCACGGAAATGACTTTGGAAGGGCTCAGAGCATGCTCAATGAAAACGTCCGGGTCTTCATCCCACTCTAGAATATAAATTTTTTA
>JAFLTB010000054.1 GCA_022510605.1 Lachnospiraceae bacterium | reverse complement strand
GTCAGCTGTTCCCGAACCCGGTCGTTGACCTGACTCATGGAACGGCGGAGTCGTTTTAATTCCGGGCTGGCATCGTCTGCCATTTCCTCCGGGCTGATAATACACCGATTAATTTCCCGCCGTAAGTCCGGCAAATCCACAAGACCGGCAAAACGCCCGGACAGAGAATCGCTGTTTTCAGGAGAGGCTTCCGTCTCCTCCTGTCCCGCAGTGGTTTCCGTGAGTCCTTTTTTGTCATAGGCGATGGCACTTCCGGCAATTTCGAGGCAGCGGCAGATGCTAAGCAGCTCTCCCATGCCAAGCACGCCGCCCTTTTCCAGAGGCACCAGGCTTGGACGGATATCCCGCAGCCCATGGAAAGCCAGCTTCCCGTGCCGGAACAGTCTCATCAGGGCATGGGAGGTCTCTGTCTGCCAGCCAATAATTTCTTCTCTCCGGGAAGAGGGAAGAAGATTTCTGGCCCGCTCTTTTCCCAGGGATGAGTCCGCTTCCTCCACTAACATATTTATGATTTTATCGTATTCTAACGTCTTTAATACTTTTTTGTTCATGGTATCTCCAGCCTTTTCAAAATGAAGCAGATTTTCTCTGCCATATATAATTCTAATTTACAATAAATACAGCTTTTTTGCAAAGGTTTTTTCAATGGAAAATACCTTAGGAAAATGCCTTGATTTTACAGGGAAATGCCTGTAAAATAATTACAGATGCAAATGGAAGAAAAATACATCATGGCGAGGGGCACGGAAGGTGCTTCGGAATGGAGAGTTTTATGAATTATTTGAAAGATTACCGGGAAGGGCAGAAATTTGTGGGAACCTATCTCTGCAAGCAGAAGCAGGTGTTAAAGACAAAGGCAGGAAAAACCTACTATTCCCTGACACTTCAGGATAAAACCGGAACGGCAGATGGGAAAATATGGGAGTTGAATAATGGCATTGCCAGCTTCGAGGCCATGGATTACATTCACTGCGAGGGAATGGTAACCAGTTTCCAGGGAAATCTGCAGATGAATATATCCCGTGTACGAATTAGTGATGAAGGGGAATACAATCCGGCGGACTATGTACCCTGCACGGATAAGGACATAGAAGAAATGTATGGGGAGATTTTGAAGTATGCAGCCAGCGTGCAGAATCCCTATCTGAAGCAGATTATTGAAATGTATTTTGTAAAGGATAAGGAATTCATTAAAAATTTCAAGAAGCACTCTGCCGCCAAAAGCGTACATCACAGTTTTATGGGAGGATTATTGGAGCATACATTAAGTGTTACCAGACTGTGCCAGTTTTTTGCAGAACAGTATCCGATGATTCACAGGGATTTGCTGATTACGGCAGCACTGTTCCACGACATGGGAAAGATTCAGGAAATTGCGGATTTCCCCCTGAACGATTACACCGATGACGGCCAGCTTCTGGGACATATTTATATGGGCGCCAAATGTATGGAGGAAGCGGCGGCGAAGGTGCCTGGCTTCCCGCCTAAACTGAAAAACGAACTGGTGCATTGCATTTTGTCCCATCACGGTAAACTGGAATTTGGTTCGCCGAAGGTGCCGGCTATTTTAGAGGCCATGGCGCTTCATATGGCAGACAATGCAGACGCCAAACTGCAAACCCTGACGGAAGTGTTTACCCATGCCGGTGACAATACGGACTGGCTGGGCTTTAACCGCATGTTTGAGAGCAATCTCAGGAGAACATCCAATGAGTGAGAAAAGGCCGGAGCATCCGATTGATTTTAAGAAAAACCAGGAGATTACTCTTACTATAGATGACCTGGGCACAAACGGGGAAGGAATCGGCCACCGGGAAGGCTGTGTTTTTTTCGTGGCTGGGGCCCTGCCCGGCGAAGAAGTCCGAGTGCGTATTATGAAAATGAAAAAACGTTATGGCTATGCCCGCCTGTTGGAGATTGTAACAGCTTCATCCGAGCGGGTAGAACCACGTTGTCCGGCCGCCCGTCCCTGTGGCGGCTGTACGTTACAGCACTTATCCTACGAAGGGCAGCTTGCTTACAAGGAGAAAAAAATCCGGGACTGTCTGGAGCGGATTGGCGGAGTGAATTCCCGTCATATTGACTGGCTTCCGATTCTTGGCATGGAGAATTCATCGAAGGAAGTTTCATCGGAGGGAACTCCATCGAAGGAGGCTCCTCCCTGGCACTATCGGAACAAGGCACAGTTTCCTGTGCGCCGGGATAAAGACGGAAATCCAGCTGCCGGTTTTTTTGCCGGACATACCCACAATATTATCCCGGTAGCGTCCTGTGCCATTCAACACCCGGTAATCAATGAGGTGATGAAGAGCGTGCTGGATTTTATGAAGGAGTTTGGCATAGAACCTTATGATGAGGAGCATCACCGCGGTCTGGTGAGACACCTTTATGTAAGGCGCGGATATGTGACGGGACAGGTTATGGCCTGTCTGGTGCTCAACGGCACCTCTCTGCCCCATGTGGATAAGCTGATAGAGGCCCTGACAAAAATTGATGGAATGACAAGTATCTGTCTGAATGTCAATAAAAAGCAGACCAATGTGATTCTCGGCAAAGAGATGATTCCACTGTGGGGCCCTTTGTTTATTGAGGATAATATTGGCGATATCCGCTACCGCATTTCACCCCAGTCTTTTTTTCAGGTAAATCCAAAGCAGACAGAACGACTGTATGATACGGTACTTTCCTTTGCGGACTTAACGGGAACGGAGAGAGTATGGGATTTGTACTGCGGAATCGGAACTATTTCTCTGTTTCTGGCATCCGCCCTGAAAAAAGGCGGCCAGGTCACCGGCGTGGAAATTGTGCCGGAGGCGGTGGAAAACGCCAGGGAAAATGCCCGCATAAACGGTATTCAGAATGTTTCCTTCCTCTGTGGTGCGGCAGAAGATGTGGCAGAGGAGCAGGGTGTGGATGTGATTGTGGTGGACCCGCCCAGAAAGGGGTGTGACGCCGCCCTGTTAGATACGATGGTGCGAATGGGCCCGGAACGGATTGTCTATGTGAGCTGTGACCCGGCCACCCTGGCGAGAGATGTGAAGGTGCTTGGAGAGAAGGGATACCGGGTGGAGAAGGTAAGAGGGTGTGATATGTTCGGACAGGGAAGCGGAGTGGAGACGGTGGTGTTGTTGGGCAGGAAGAATACGGCCTAAAGGAACGCAGAATAAAGCAATAATCGAATAAAAACCTACCGCAAAATATTCGTTCTCTTTCCCTTCTTAGAGCGGAAGGAGGTTCCCAGGGCACGGCAGTACCCGGACAATCGGCTCAGAATTTTCTGATAGCGTTTCCCGCTGACAGGTGTTGGCTGGTAATTATTAATATCCGAGCGGGAGGAAATGGAGCAGGGGATAACCTTGGCAGGACTTTTTTTCCGCAGCAATTTATCACCCTGGAAAGTAAACTTTTGCTGAAAAATCATGGTGTCCTTGTCTGGTGGATTCGTGTTTCCGCCAAAGCAGAAATTCCCCAGACTATATACAATGTAAGCTCCCTTATATTTTTCAATTCCCTGTAAGACATGAGGGTGGTGACCCAATACAAGGTCGGCCCCTTTTTGTACGGCGTAGCGGTACAGGGACTTCTGGGTGTCAGAAGGCTGGCTGGTATACTCGATTCCTCCATGTATACTCACAATAATCAAGTCAGCATTTTTCTTTTTCAGTTTTTGTATTCCCGTTTGAATCAGCTTCTGGCTGGTGGAAACACCTTCCAGACTATCTACTGCCACCATGCCAATTTTTTTCCCCTTTGTTTGATAGATGCTGGTTTTTCCATAGGAGGCATAGTGAATCTTATTTTTTTTCAGTGTAGAGCAGGTGTCCTGATAACTGA
The DNA here is from genome assembly GCA_022510605.1 of Lachnospiraceae bacterium. Classification (GTDB taxonomy): domain Bacteria; phylum Bacillota; class Clostridia; order Lachnospirales; family Lachnospiraceae; genus Eubacterium_F. The sequence continues at coordinate 15,858 of JAFLTB010000054.1, read as the reverse complement.
CGGTGCCATAGTCTTTGCAGTGGTTATTGGCAAAGGATACCGCCTCAATATGTCCTTTCGTCAGGATTTTAGCATAGGAAGGGCTTCCGCGGAATGCGTACTTTTTGTCCGCCCGCTGTCCCCGGTTGGATAGTGTTCCCTCCAGGTTTACAATCGTTAAATCGTCCTTTTCAAAAATGGAAGAAACTTTACGGAAAAAATAACGGTTGCTTTTTACTCTTTGATACACGGAATAAAAGTTAGCGCTGGCAGGAGAACTGCGGTCGCTGCCAAAGGTGCAGTCCCCGGCGGCACTGATGGTAATAGTGACTTTTTCGTCTGTTGTTTCTGCCTGTGCCGTTGTCTGGGAAAGTCCGCAGAGAAAGAGACTTCCTAACAGTAACATGAATAAATATGTGTGTTTTTTCATATGATATCCTCTCTGTTTTCGTTCTGTGGTTTATAAAATATTACAAGTTGTAACTAGTTATAGACTATGTTAAAATGAAACTAAGGTGCAGCTGTGTTACAGAGTGTGTCAACCCCTTGTAGGCAGCTGCCTTTCTAAAATCATTGTAACAATGAAAAATGGGAAAGTAAAGGATTTCTTTTCGGAGAACCCTATTGGTGATATACCTGGAGGAATCATAATGGAAATTTTAACTACAAGCTCTTTAGATGAGGCGATTGCCGCACTTTTTGGAGAAAGTCTGCGTATTGTCAGCAAACGTCCGGTATATGGCGGAGATATCAATGAATCCTACCGGCTGTCTCTTTCCGATGGCACAGCAGTATTTATGAAATGCAATACCCTGGCGAATCTGTCCTTTTTTGAAGCAGAAGCAAAGGGTCTGGAGGCCTTGCGGCAAACAGGCACGATAGGGGTACCAAAGGCCCTGGGACTGGGAACCGACAAGGCGCAGAGAATGTCCTTTCTTTTGATGGAATATCTGGATGCGAATCCCAGAGTAAATGGGTACTGGGAAATATTTGGCAGGGAGCTTGCCGCCCTCCATCGTGCAGACTGTCACAGTTTTACCACAGCGGGAAACCATTTGCCGGCAGAGAGCGCACGGCCTTTTGGTTTCGAGGCGGACAACTATATCGGAGCATCTCCCCAGATAAATACGCCGAAAGAAAACTGGCTTACCTTCTTTCAGGAGTGCCGGCTGTTGCCACAGTTTCGGATGGCAGAGAAACATTTCGATTCTCAGATGCGCAAACAATGCACAAAGTTGTTAGAGCACCTGGATTCTTATCTGGTGGAGCCGGAATTTCCATCATTGCTCCACGGTGATTTGTGGAGTGGAAATGCAGTCTGTGGACCGGATGGAAAGGCATGGATTCTTGACCCGGCAGTATATGTGGGACATTTCGAGGCAGAACTGGCAATGACAGAGCTGTTTGGAGCGAACCCGGTTTCTTTTTATGAAGCATATCATGAGATAAACCGGATTGACAGTGGATATCAGGATAGAAAAGATTTGTATAATCTCTATCATATGCTGAATCACCTGAATTTGTTTGGTGGTTCCTACAAAGGTTCTGTGCAGAGGATTTTGAACAGATATGTGGGAAGGGTTTAATGGGAAAGTTGGAGGTTAAAAATGACAACGGTATATTTCGTCAGGCATGCGGAACCGAATTATGCCAATCACAATGATGTACAGAGAGAATTGACAGATAAAGGATTGTCGGACAGAGAACTTGTTACACAGTATCTGGCGGATAAAGAGATTGATGTGGTATTATCCAGTCCATACAAAAGGGCCGTGGATACGGTCAGGGATTTTGCGGATAAGAACCGCCTCACTATTCAAACAGTAGAGGATTTTAGAGAGCGGAAAGTAGATAGTGTCTGGATTGAAAACTTCAATGAATTTTGTAAGAAGCAATGGGAGGATTTTAGATATAAACTTCTTGACGGTGAATCGTTGGGAGAGGTACAAGAGAGAAATATCCGGGCATTAAATCATATATTGCAGGAGTACAAAGGGAAAAATATCGTAGTGGGAAGCCATGGGACGGCATTGAGTTCTATTATCAACTACTATGATTCATCCTATGGGTATAATGAATTTAATAAAATAAAGCTTTTAATGCCTTGGATTGTGAAGTTTGTTTTTGAAGACAGAACGTGTATAGAGATAGAAAAAATAAACCTGTTTGAGAAATAGATTATGAACCATATTGGCACCGTCGTGCTACCCTGAAATAGAAAATGTAAGGAGGCAGAAAATGACAGAGAATATTGAAGTATTGACACACAGCAGCGTGCGGCTTAAAGGGGAAAAGGTACTCTATATTGACCCGTTCCATATAGAGGACAATCCCGCAGATGCAGATATTATTTTGATTACCCATGACCACTTTGACCATTTTTCCCCGGAGGATATTGACAAAATAAAAAAACAGGATACCATTATGGTGGTTCCGGAGAAAATGAAGGAACAGGCAGAGGGGATTTCCTGCGGCCAGTGCATTACCGTTCTGCCGGGTATGAGAAAACAATTTGGCGGCATTGTGGTAGAAACTGTTGCCGCATACAACAACGCCAAACCATTTCATCCAAAAGAAAATGACTGGGTGGGGTATGTTGTGGAATTTGATGGCACAAGAATTTATATTGCCGGGGATACAGACATGACAGAGGAAAATCGCAGGGTTGTCTGTGATGTAGCGATGATTCCCATTGGTGGCACCTATACAATGGATGCAAAAGAGGCGGCGGAACTGGTGAATGCCATGAAACCGAAGGTGGCAATTCCGATACATTATGGCAGTATAACCGGAACAAAAGAAGATGCGGAGATTTTTAAGGCAGCAGTAGAGCCACCTGTCTTGGTGGAGATAAAAATGCCCTAATACAGGGTGCTCTTTGGGACGTTATGTGAGGAACCGGAAAATCTGTTATTCGGCATTTGACCTTCTCCACTCGGAGGCTTCTGTTATGGAAATTCATCAAACGTCATCTGAATGAGGGCTATCCCTGTATTGCACAGGGAATCATCGGGCCGCCGGAGCCATGTCTCATTACTGGTTACAGAGATAACGGCAATACCCTGCTTGGCTGGAACTTCTTTCAGGAGGACCCGGATTTTGGCGCAAGTGTGAAAAAAGATGACAGTGGATATTTCATTTGCGATAATTGGTGGGAGAATGCAGATACTCAGGGAGTTATGTGCATGGGAGCAGTTGCATCCAAACCTTTTTCCCAGAAGGAAATCTTAAAAAACGCCGTCCGGGTTATGACGGGACGAAGAGAGAATGCTTATGCCAAGGGTCTTTGGGCTTATGACGCCTGGGAAAAAATGCTGGGAGATGACAGCAGTTTTTCCGAAAAGAACAATACCGGAGGATTATTCAAAAAGATGCTGTGCCAGTGGGATGCCATGTCCTGTGTGATAGACGGGCGGGGGAGTGCAGCAGAATATTTTGCTGACATACCAGTGTTGGCAGAGTCCTTTTCCCATACGAAAGAGATTATGTGTCAGATGTTAGCGATACTTGGCGGTTGGGAAGATACCGAAGTCCGCCTTCGCAAACTGAAGGATGTCAGCATCCGCAGGAAAGCCTGTGATTATATCCGGCTTGCCAGGGAGTCTGACGAAAAGAGTCTGCGGCTAATGCAGGAAATGGTTGAAGGATAAAGAGTGTACTGAAAAGGGCCCTGAGAGGCCCTTTTTCAATGGCACCTTTTTTATAAAAATGAACCTTTTCACAAAAAATACCGTCTATATAAGTGAAACCGGTTTTGAAATCAAAATAAGAATGGAGGTGATGATATGGAGTCCTTTGAGGAATTGATGGCGAAGTGCCATAGGGCAGTGGAATGTTTTGTAAAATTTCGCATTGCGTCAAAACAGGATGCAGAGGATGTACTGCAGGAAATATATCTCACCGCATATCAGAAGTTTGGTCAGTTAAAAAAATCGGCCTCCTTTAAGGCCTGGCTTATCGGGATTGCCCGGAACAAATGCAACGACTGGTTCCGGGAGAAGTCCCGATGTCTGGAAATTCCCCTGGATAATGTATTTGAAAAAATTCCGGTCTATGGACGGTTTGGAAAAAGTGAACAATATATGGTACGGGAAACTCTGGAGCAGTTGGGGGATAAGGATAAGCAGATACTTGAATTGTACTACTGGAAAGAACTGCCACAAATAGAAATCGCCAGACAATTGCAGATTCCCACCGGCACAGTAAAAAGCCGTCTGCACACAGCCAGACAAAACTTCAAAAAACAATATCCATATCACACCCAATATTTGAAAGGAGAATGCAGTATGAAAAAATTGCCGGAAATCCTGCCGGAGTACACAATAACAAGAGCAGATAAGGAGCCATTCCCGGTAAAGTGGGAGGAGCTTATGGGATGGTGTATCGTTCCCAGACAAGGGGAAAAATTGTCATGGGGACTGTATGATTCGCTCTCCCGCAGACGGACGGAATATACGGATATGGAAGTTGTGGGAAAGGCTGAGGTACATGGAATCGAAGGGATGGAAATTGTTGCTGTACAGCATGACGCAGAGGATTATTACCGCACCGGGAGTATCAATGAGATAGAACGCCGTTTTGTTGCCCAGCTTACGGATACACACAGCCGTTATCTGGCAGAGAGCCATATGGAAAATGGGATTCGGAAATGCTATACCTTCCTGGATGATAACTTTATGAATAACTGGGGATTTGGGGAGGACAATTGCGGAAATGAAACGAACCTTTCTCCTAAAGGCCTGTTGGTGCGGGAGGGCAATAACATTACTGGCGATGTCAAATCGGAGATTCTGGACATTGTCGGCCGGTATACAGTAACCATTGGCGGGAAAGATTATGACACCATATGTGTGATGGATATTGAATGCTTTAACGATGCCATTGCCTCCGAGCAATATCTGGATAAGAATGGGAAAACCATTCTATGGCGCAGATTCAATCGCGATGACTGGGCATTTGTACACTACGGACAGAAATGGACTGAAAAACTGCCAGACAATGAGCGTCTGCAAATCAATGGTGAGACCTATGTTCATTGGTATGATTGTATTACCGATTATATTTTGTAAGTATCAACCATGGCGTCAGTGCATATCTGTACTGACGCCATTGCGTTTCACCCCTTCGTATGATAAAATAAGCGCAGAATTATGCAGTTGTAAAGGGGAGATACGATGAATTACCGCAACTTAGGAAATACAGGACTAAAAGTCAGCGAAATCGGTCTGGGCTGTGAGGGCTTTGCAGAGAATCAATGCAAGAACACCAAATTGCTTTTAGACGCCGCCCAGGAATATGGAGTAAATTATATTGATTTGTATACCTCCAATCCCCAGGTGCGCACCAGCGTGGGCGACGCGCTAAAGGGACGGCGGGAAAAATTCATTCTCCAGTCCCATATCTGTTCCGTATGGAAAAATGGACAGTATAAGAGAAGCCGTGACATGGGCGAGGTCAAAGCCGGTATGGAGGAAATGCTGAAACTGCTCCAGACCGACTACATTGATGTGGGAATGATACACTATGTGGATTCCATGGAAGACTGGAAGGAAATAGAAAATGGCCCGGTTTTACCCTATGTGCAGGAATTAAAGCAGAAGGGAATTATTCACCACATTGGCCTTAGCAGTCATAATCCGAGAGTGGCGCTAGAGGCAATTCAGAGGGGCGGCATCAAAGTATTGATGTTCAGCGTGAATCCCTGCTATGATTTACAGCCCGCCAGTGAGGATGTCAATGCCCTCTGGGATGATAAAAATTATGAGACCCATCTGGTAAATATGGATGCGGAACGCCAGGAATTATATGAGACCTGCCAGCGTATGGGGGTTGGCATTACTGTGATGAAGGCCTTTGGCGGCGGGGATTTGCTGGATGCAGCCCTGTCACCAGCGGGAAAGGCGCTGACAGCTAATCAGTGCCTGCACTATGCCCTGACCCGTCCCGGTGTGGCCACGGTCTTGGCAGGAGCCCATTCCGTGGAGCAGTTACAGGAAAGCGTGGCATATGAATCTGCCACCGAGGAGGAAAAGGACTATGCCCTGGCTTTTGCCTCCTTTCCGAATATCAGCTGGGAGGGGCACTGTATGTATTGCAGCCACTGTGCTCCATGTCCAAAGCAGATTGATGTGGCCTCTGTCACCAAATTTCTGAATCTGTCAAAGGCGCAGGGGAGCGTGCCGGAGACTGTGCGGGAACACTACGAAGTGTTATCCCACTATGCGGGAGAATGTATTCAGTGCGGTGCCTGTGAGAGCCGGTGCCCATTCCGGGTATCCATTATGGAGAATATGAAGCAGGCGGCGGAGGTGTTTGGAAAATAATAGTGTTGACATTCCTGTATAGCCTGTGTATAATTGGGGCGTAAAATAGATTGAGCACAATCAAATTTTGCGCAATTGACTTATAATTTGAGCCAACAAATGCAATGAAAAAAGTAAAGGCAAAGGTAGAGGAGGTGCTATAATGCATTTTGATTACAAAACAGAAAATACCTGTTCACAGCTAATCAGTCTGGATATTGAAGACGGCATCGTTAAAAATGTCCAGTTTTTGGGAGGCTGTAACGGCAACCTGAAGGCGATTCCCGCACTGGTGGAGGGCTGGAAGGCAGAAGACATTGAAAAGAAGTTAAGCGGAATTACCTGTGGCTTAAAAGGGACTTCCTGTGGTGACCAGCTGGCTCGGGCGGTAAGAGCTGCCTATGATGCGGAGCGTCAGGCTCAGGAATGAAGCGCTGTGGCATTTGCCAAAAAGAAGTAAATCCAATATGAAAAGGAGAGAAAAAGATGGAAGAAGTATATGAATTTTTGAAAAAATGTGAAGTGTATTATCTGGCAACAGTGGAGGGAGACCAGCCAAGGGTACGTCCCTTTGGCACCATTGATTTGTTTGAAAACCGTCTCTATATTCAGACTGGTAAGGTAAAGAATGTGGCAGCTCAGATGAAGGCCAATGCGAAGGTGGAATTGAGCGGCATGGCGGGGGACAAATGGATTCGGGTGACGGCGGAAGCGGTATTGGATGATAACCTGGCAGCTCAGGAGCATATGCTGGCAAACTATCCTTCCTTACAGGCGCAATATCAGCCGGGAGATGGCAACACCGAGGTGTATTATCTGCAAAATGCAACGGCGCAAATCTGTTCTTTCACAGAGCCAGCCCAGACAATTCAGTTTTGATTTGTCATGAGACAAAAGCGATGTGGACACAGGAATGGAGAGTAGGATGACGAATCAAAAATATGAGGCACTGAAAATAGAAAACCAGCTTTGTTTTCCACTGTATGCCTGTTCCAGGGAGATTATCAAGAAGTATAAACCATATTTAGATGAACTTGACCTGACCTATACCCAGTACATTACCATGATGGTACTATGGGAGAGAAAAGAGCTGACAGTAAAGGAACTGGGACAACGTCTGTTTCTGGATTCCGGGACGTTAACGCCGCTGCTTAAAAAAATGGAGGCGAAGGGTCTGCTGACACGTACCCGGTCAGAAGCCGATGAGCGCAGTCTGATTGTGACCGTGACAGAGGCGGGCGAGCAGTTAAAGGAGCAGGCCGCAGACATTCCGGAGCAAATGGCCAGGTGTTCCCAGCTGGAGCCGGAAGAGGCGGCAGAGCTTTACCGGATACTGTATAAAATACTGGAGTGTTAAGAAGGGACTGCTGCAAAATAGATGAGCAATTGTCTATGGAGCAGCAGTCTTTTTTGTTGCCATAAAACCATTATAAGGAAATTGACAAATAATGTGATATTTTATAGAATAAAAGTATTCTGGTGACCTCAGACTGAATAGGAGCAAAGCTGGCATGCAAAATGAGATGACACAATTATCGAAAAGTATATATGAGGAAGCGATGTCTGGGCATATGACGGTACAGGAAGCGGTTAATTTTCTGAAAAGAGAGGCGAAGATACGCTCCCTTAAGGAAAAGATAGAGAAATACTACCATGGACAGGATTTGCGGCAGACGCTTGTCTCCGGGCTGTTACATAATCATCCGGATTTAAGCAAGGACTCCATAGAACGACGTGTACGGGGATGGCTTGGCAAAGACAGCACACGCTCTGTAAGGAAGCAGGATGCAATTGAAATCTGCTTTATACTGAAGCTTTCTGTTGAAGAGGCAGATGAGTTTGTTACATTGGTTTCTGAAGAAGCGCTGCATTGGAGAAATCCGGATGAGGTCGTGTATATTTTTGCCTTGAAGCAGGGGATGGACTATCGGGAGGCGCAGGAGTTGAACCGGCGGATGGAAGAAATATTGTCGGATGTAAAGGAATCGAAGAACCTGCAGGAAAATAGTTTTACCCCTATTGTTCGTGCGGAGATATCTGCTCTGCGGACGATTGAAGAACTGACAGACTATCTGCGGCATGCCGTTCCGCGCCTTGGCCGGTGCCACAATAACGCCTATAAACTTTTTATGGAGATGATTTACACGCTGGAGCACCCCAGACTTTATGAGACAGTGGAACAGGCGGAGGTTTTTGATTCGGAGCGTCTGACAATCCGTGATATTCTGAAGGAATATCTGTATGAGGGCAATGTTCTCTATGCAAAGGAAATTGCCCGGGCAGATAAGGAGAGAGACAGCAAACTTTCGGAGGAGGAAAGGCTGGTCTTTACCACCATTCAAGATAGTGTAAGTGCCAATTGGCCGGATGAGACTACTATTTCCAAAATGAAGTCGCGAAAGATGGATGTGACAAGAAAGGTTTTGATTCTTTTATTTCTTGCAACAGACCAGGGGCTGGAGCTTGACGAAGAGGATGAATACCAGTACGAGCCCACAACCGAAGACGTATTTGAAGATTTATACCAGAGATTAAATGATATGCTGCTTTTGTGCGGCTACGGCAGACTGGACCCACGCTCTCCGTTTGACTGGCTGATTTTATATTGTATCTGTGCGCAGGATATGTTGGATGTGGATATTCGTATGAGGGCCGTGTTTAAGGAAATGTTTGGTGAGAGGGCGGCAGGGGAAGGTGGAAACTAATTTCAAATTCTTTCTTCAGAAAATGCTATATTTTCAGTGTAGAGACAAACGGATTACTGAAATAAAGGCTGAATGGAGAGATAGATGGATAGTAGAAAAGTTTTGGAGACGGGAACCATTCTTTCTTTTCCGGGAATGGAGTGTACGATTGAATCCTATATTGGCTGCGGTTCCAGTGCCATCGTGTACCTGGGCTCTTATCCGGATGCACAGATGACAGAACTAAGGCACCATGTTCTCATTAAGGAGTTGTTTCCCTATCATCCACAAGGGGCGATATTCCGTGATGACAATCAGGATATTTGCTGGCATGCAGATGCAAAATCTACGATGGAGCTTCACAAAAGGAGTTTCAATAGGGGAAATGAAGTTCATCTGAGGTTGTTGGGAGATTATCCGGGGGATTTGGATTCCAATATCAATACATTTTCCCTGCACAATACCCTGTATTCTGTATTGGGGTTTTCGGGCGGGAGGAGTATGGATAAGGAACTTCAGATGCCCCATTCGGCGAATACCTCTTTGCTTGCGTATATTCACAGGATTCTTGGTATTTTGGGTGTACTGGAGGTATTTCATGAGGCAGGGTATCTGCATCTGGATATCAGTCCGGATAATATTTTGCTGATTGGAGAGGGAGAAAGGGAAAGAGTGACGCTGATTGATTATAATAGCGTCCATACTTTGGAGGAGATTACCAGCAAAAAAACGGTTTATTATAACGATAAAGAAGGCTATACAGCGCCAGAGGTCCGGGCCGGCAAGGTGGCGGACATTGGCTTTGCCTCAGATATTTATGCCCTGACAGCTGTTTTTTACCGATGTCTGGCAGGAAAAAAACTGTCAATCATGCAGACTGTCAGCGGAGCAGTGCCGGATATATCGGAAGCAGAATGCCTGAAAGGGATGCCGGATACAGTCTCAAGCATGGTGAGAAAGATTTTGAAGAGGGGATTAGCCTCTCTGGCAAGCCGCAGATACAGAGATGTCGGGCAGATGCGGCTGGATTTGGAGGAACTGAAGGATCGCATTGAAGGGAAGGGCATTACTCACTGGGCCCTGTGGGAGGCAGGACGCTCAGCCGCATTGCGGGCTGTCAATATAAATCCGGCCCTGGCCTATATAAAGGATGAGGGGAAACTCTATCCAATCTTAGGTGACACAGAAAATGGAGAAATGGTTTCCCTTGAGGAACTTCTGAATGAGATGGTTTCCCCGGGCGGAACCTCCGTACTTCTTTTAGGAAGCGGCGGCGCCGGAAAGACGACGGCATTATTGCGGGCAGCTTATTCCCAAAGGCAAAAATATGCTGGTACAGAGCCGGCGGTTCTTTATGTTTCCCTGTATGGATGGCGGGAACAGGAGCCTTCTTTTATTAAAAATCATATTTTGGAGAATCTGCGTTTTAAGCCGGAGACAGACAGTATGGAGACTGCAAGGCATGAACTGATGAGACTGCTGTCTTCTCCTTTGCATACCCGGCAGGGAGAGCGTCCGGGCCTGTTGCTCCTTTTAGATGGCCTGAATGAGGTTTCCGGCAATATGGAGCTGCTGCTGAAGGAAATCGAGGAGTTGTCTGAGATGCCGGGACTGCGTCTCTTGCTGACAAGCCGGAATGAAATACCGGGTGTGAATTTTCTGAAAGTCCATCTGAGGCCGCTGAAAAAGGAGGAGGTTAAAAAGGCGCTTTCCGATTATGGCATTCTTCCCCCTGAAAAGGAGGAAATGTTTGAACTGCTGCGGACGCCGATGATGCTGTCTATCTTTATCAAGGCGGCACTGGACCAGGAAAAGCAGTTTTCCATTGATACCCGGGACCAGTTGCTGGCAGGCTATTTTTCCGGGATTCTGGAAAAGGAGGTGCGCAAGCTTCCGGAGGAGGCAGAAGAACGGTGGCAGATAGAAGCCGCTCTATATTATGTCCTGCCGGAAATTGCGCAATTGATTTATACGAAAAAAGGAGCGGTATCCGACCGGGATATGCTGCCAGTGGTAGAAAAATCCTACCGGCGGCTCACAAAGCGCATGATGATTCGGATTTTCCCCCAGTGGATTGGACATATCGAAGCAATCCGGGGTGGTACGAGGAGTGGTGAAGAATGGTATGGAAGGATGATTCATGGCATTCTTTGGCGTAAACTGGGGCTTCTCATTCGGAATGAGCAGGGGAATTACCAGGTGGTTCACCAGTTGATTGAAGAATATCTGGTGGGTCTTGAAAAAGAGTTCAGCCGGCTGTTCGCCCGGCAGAAAAGAATGCATATCGGTCTGGCGGTTGTTCTGTGCTGTGGTATTTTATTGTCGGCATACCAGTGGGATGCCACGTCCCATTCTGCCCCCGCTATGGAAGAGGAAGTGAAGCAGTCCTATGATGAGACACTTTCTGAAAACGTGCTGGACTCAGCTTTTTCAGCCTATATGAGTGCCGGAATGCAGTATGAGGACATTTCTGCCCTGCTGGCGGAACTTCAGGAGGCTCCCGTGGACGAGGAGGCCTATGAGATAACTCTGAAACGCTGCAAGAACGATTTGGAGACAAATACATATACAGGCTCAGAGCTGGCTCTTGGATATGTGGAATCCCTTCTTGCCTCCGGGGATGTGATGCCATGGTCAGAACAGCCACTCAATGAAGCATCTTATGAGGCCATGATTTTACTGCCATCGGAGAGAGCCGGGAAGTATCTTAATTATATTCACATCCTGGAACAGGCCAGAGCAGATAAGGAACTCTGGGATTATTTTGGAGCAGACTATCTGGAAGAATTTCAGGGGATGATTACAAGCGATGCCTATGTATTGGGCCGGTATTACAACGATGTAGTGGCTCCTGAACTGGAAGGAATGCAGGGCAGCGGCCGGGAGGAGGAACTGCAAAATTACCATCTGCATATGGAAAATGTGGCGCTGATTGCCGGCCAGAACCGCATTACGAAGGATGCCACAGAGGAGATAGAAGTTTACCTGAAGCAGCAGACAGAAGCCCTGGGCAGATTTCAGGGAAATGGAATTTTTAAGATTATAACGGAGGAGGAAGAATAGGTTGAAAAATATGGGTTGGTTGAAGTTAGGGCGATGGCTTGCTCTTGTAACAGCCTTAGTATTATTTGTTACCGGATGTGCATCCGCAGGAGAGGGTGACAGCGTTCAGGAAAAGAGCGGAGAGGCCGAACAGGCACCAGAGCATCTTCTGACAGTCTGGTCGGATTACCTGCAGGTTCTGGAGAAGATGTATTCCAGCGAATTATGGGCCTTGGATTATGTAGATACCTGTCTTGAGAGCGGAGACTGGAAGGATTTGGAAAAAGCACGGACTGCCTGCATAGCCGCCGCACAGTATATAGACGGGCTTTCCATGACAGAAAAAGATCTGGACACAGAAGAGTATCTGGCGCTGGCCAATGCGGGGGTGGACACCTCTTATCAGTCCATGGAATTTACGGCGGTTCCCAATACTCTGGATATAGCCGCCCAGACAATGGGACAGCGGTTTCTGGGAGATTTGGAGGGCAATATATTTTTTAAGAGCACAGTAGACAGGTTAAAAGAGACAAGCTCCGTGCAGAGGGAAATGATTTCCTATATGACACAGTACACCTGCATTATGACAAATTATCTGCTGGTTTCGTTAAAGGATGAAGAGGTGTCACAGAACTACTGGTCATCTATGCAGGAAGCATATCCGACTCTTGTCACCGGCGCTTTGGACTGGATGGATGAGGAAGGTGATTTGGAAAAGGCTACACAGGAGTGTCTTGACGAATATGGAAAAATCTCTTTGAAATATTCCAATATACTTGCCAGCGCAGAAGCAGATTTATATAACCTGGAACAGATAATGAAAAAAAATGACAAAGCGGCGCTTATCGCCAGTGCCCAGCAGATGACCAACGTTCCAGCCCTGCTCCCCATACCGTCATGGTACACGCCCCAATCCTCGGAATATCAGAGTTTTCGCACGGCGAAGGATGGCAGTGCGGCTGTCCCTGCGCCTGGAGAGAAACTTCCCGATGAACCCTATGAGGTATCTGTCCGGAACGAGGGCGTCAATGTGGAGGCGGTGGAGGCCTATGTCTCTTCGATAGAAAAGTATGCGGATTCCATTAAACGGGAGCCGGACAGTAATACCTGGTATATTGTAATGCCGGATTACAGTATACAGCTGGACTGGGAAGAGCAGGTGGTGACAGCCCTGTTCAGCGGCCAGGATGTGACATTTGCACCGGAGTGGTATCTGGAACGGTAGTGCAGCAAAATTAAGTATGTATGATAGGAAAAAGATTTCAAAATAGAAATTATCCATATGGTATCTTTAGGATAATTTTTGTCGAAAAAGATTCAAAAAGTAAGCAGTATATGGTATTCTATATGTATTAGTTTGGGGAGGCAGTAGGGAGGTTGTGGATTTTCAGGCAGCGATGTTTGATATATACAATTAGGAGGGCTGTAAGATGGACATACAAGGAAAAATCTGTTACAACTGTTTTCATGAATTAAAAGAAGAAGAGAATGTCTGCCCACACTGCGGTTATGAGCCGGAACAGGACAAGGATAAGTACCCTCTTGCCCTGCCTCATGGCTCTGTCTTGAATGGGAAATACATTACAGGCCGGGTGCTGGGACAGGGAGGCTTCGGTGTTACCTATGTAGCCTGCGACTGGAATACAAAGGAGCGGGTGGCAATCAAGGAATATCTGCCGGATACTATGGCGACCCGTATTGAAGCCACTACCGTCAGCGCCTATTCCGGTGAACGGGGCGAGAGTTTCCAGTACGGGAAGGATTGCTTCTTAGACGAGGCGGAGACGCTGGCAGAATTTATCGGCAATCCCAACATTGTCCGTATAGACAGTTACTTCGAGGAAAACGGAACCGCCTACTTTGTGATGGAATATGTGGAGGGCACCAGCCTTCAGGAATATATCAAGGAGCAGGGAGGAAAGATTGGCTGGCAGGAGGCAGAGAAGTATCTGTTCCCTGTGATGGATGCGCTGGGAGCGGTTCATGCCAAGGGCATCATTCACCGGGATGTAACCCCGGATAACATACTGATTACAAAGGATGGCACGGTGAAACTGCTGGACTTCGGAGCGGCGAGATACAGCCTGGGAGACCGGAGCCGGAGCCTGGATGTGGTGCTGAAGCATGGCTTTGCCCCAAAGGAGCAGTATACCCGCCATGGACGGCAGGGCCCGTATACGGATGTGTATACGGTAGCGGCCAGCTTCTACTATGCGGTGACCGGGAGAAAGCCGCCGGATTCCATTGACCGGATGGACGAGGATGACCTGGTGCCACTGGGCACTCTTGGGATTGATATTCCACAAGAGGTGGAGGACGCAATCTACCATGGTATGGGAGTACAGCCACAGGACCGGTATCAGACCATGGAGGAATTCAAGCAGGCGCTGCTGGGGCAGTCTCCGGTTCAGGCAGTGAACCCACAAACGACACCGCCGTATACGGGGCAGGGGACACCGTCTGCACAGATGGAACCCCAGAGTACATTGGCAGGACAGCCGGATACGAATGCCGGGGAAGTGCCAGAACAAAAGAAATGGATGAAGCCGCTGGTAATCGGCGGAGCCGCTGCCGCCGCTGTGGTGGTTCTGGTTATCACATTCTTTATCGGAATGAGTGTTAAATCTTCTGGCGACAAAGAGGAAACCACCGCCAGCAGTAACGTAACCAGCGATATGGATTCTACTGATTCAGAGAGCGCCTCTTCCGGGGAGACTTCCCAGCCAACGGAAAGTGCGCCTCCGGTAGAGGACTCTCTGCCCTATGAATTGATAGGAAATACGTCCGATAATTTGAAGGCGGAAGGGAAGATAGCCTTTAAGAAGGATTACGTGTGCGTGACTACTTCGGATTATAATCTTATGGGTGGGTTCGTTACTACGGGTGATGAGGGGGATTTTAAGGAGTTAGACAAATATTCTGGTAATCATATCAATCTTGATTATGAGAGCGGGATTATATATTATTTGAATTCTTCGGGTAATGCCTATCAGATAAAATTTGATGGCACAGACAAGAAAGAAATAGAAGAATTGAGTGGAATTAAGTCTGAAAGCCTGTATGTGACAAAAGACAGGTTTTATTATCTAATTAAACTTTCGAGTGATCCTTCGGATAATCTTATGGATTTATGTTATGTGGAACGAACGGGCAGTTCTGGTACTGGAACGAAGGTGGGAAGTATTTCTGACGATGACTTAGTTGCCTTCACAGGAGCATATTTGTACTATGTTTCAGCAAGTAGTGGTGATCTCATGCGGGTGGGGGCCGATGGGGAATCAACAGTGATGGACTGGGGGCTTGGTAAAATAAATATTCTTGCCACTGATGGCGAGAAACTCTATGGTGTCTGTAATTATAGTTCCTTTTGGTGGGAGGCAGATGATGGCTCAGGGATAAAGCGTATGGACTTAAAGGATGAATTCGGTATTTTTACTGAATTGAATGCGTGTAACGGGAGAGTTTATGCAGTTCTGTCAGAGTATAAGAATATAATATGCAAGATTGAAATTGATGGTGATTCTCCTTCAACACAATCGGTTTATGAAGGAGAGAAAAATGAGCATATCATTTGGTTAAATGTATTTGGTTTAGAAGATGCAGATGGGGGTCTTGCGTATATATGGGATGCTGATAGGGATACGTACAAGTTAGTGGATTTGGAGACTGGCGAGGCTACGAATTTTTAGGGGCTGCTGCTTGACAAATACAACAGGAGGGATACAAGATGGATATCAGTAAAAAAATCTGCTACAACTGTTTTCATGAACTAAAAGAAGAAGAGAATACCTGCCCTCACTGCGGCTATGAGCCGGAACAGGACAAGGATAAATACCCTCTTGCCCTGCCTC
>JAFLTB010000053.1 GCA_022510605.1 Lachnospiraceae bacterium | reverse complement strand
GTGGGTCGGAGAAGATATAAATATCTGCCTCTTTGCCATCGCCAACGGATTTGGACTCCTTATACATCTGTACATAGCAGTCGGACATGTACTGGAAGTTCAGCATCCAGTTATACATAATATTTTCTTCACCTTCCGGAATCAGAAGATGAGCCTTTACCATAAATTCCGGGTCGAGGCCGACAAATACCTGCGCATGGTACAATTTTCTGAAACGGGTCTTATAGAGTGCGTCCATAACCACCTTATCCAGTTTTGGAGCATCTACACCCGGCTCGCCTTTGATACGGCGGGCAGCGGCATAACGTCCGGTTACAGCGCCGTCATTGAAGAGAAGAACCTTGGCATCTTCGTCCAGACCAAATTCCTCACCCCGGTAGACCGGCATATCTGTCACGATAGTTCCCGGTGAGTTTTTTGCCAGATTATATGCTTCTTTGAGAGTATTTACCTTTACTACATTGTTGCCGTAGAATCCGGCCTCGATGATAGCACGGGTTTTGGAGAAACCTACTTTACCAGCACCGATTTCTTCCAGTTTGTAATTTGCCTTTGTTGCCATTTTTATAAACCTCCTGTGATTTTTAAGCCTAGTAGGGCATTTTTAATGTAAGTATAGATTTTTTTAAGCAAAAAGTCAACGGTAATTTTTCTTCCGCCATAAATTTCTGCTTTTTCTGACATAATTAGTAGCGCATGTAGTAGATGCAGGCATCAAAGGCCGTACTGCTGTAGATAGACCAGACGCCATCTCTATAATGAAAGGTAGTAGTAAACAAAGAATTGCCGGCAGTGCTCCGGCTCTGGGGTGTCGTCTGCCCCTCCTTTACTACGGAACTGCCTGCGGTGTAGCGGGTTTCCGTGGTTACCTTGACAGCGTAGCAATGGTCCTCCGCATAGGCAGAAGCCAAAGTGGAGGAGAAGGAATCAAACTCTACTTCCGTTAAATGGGTTGGGGAGTCAATATTATTGGTAATCAATGTCTGATAGGCCTGCCCCAGTCCGTTCCGGGCACTTTCCTCAATGGTAAATTCCTGGGACAGTTCATCAAAAGAATCTCCAGCCAGAGCATGGCTGTATAAGGCGGGAAGCAGTTCCTCCACCTCTTTTTTCAGAGTGTTTTCCGTCTCGCTGGTAATCCGAAGCATGCTGGTAGTCACCGTATAAAGTGCCTGATTGCTGTAATCGCCGCCGGTAAGGGGAATATTGGTGTTGAATTCGTCAAAGCCCTCCATGTGAACCACAATGGCATGGGTTCCCGCAAAGAGATTTCCCAGACGGTAGGTAATGGTGTCCAGATTGTCCGAATCCGCCATATCAGAGGTCAGAGCAATGTCGTCCACCGTGACTTCGGCACCGGCCGGCACCGTAAGGGAACAGTTTCTGGCAAGAAATTCCGAGTTGTCAATTTGCCAGTTATCAAATAAATAATAGAGTTTTGGCTCTGTATTTTTCAGAACTAAGGTCTGGGTGTAAGGATTTCCCCGGCTGTTGTCCCAGTATTGTATGCTGTACTGGCGCATATTGTCCGGGTCATCCGGGGCATATTCCACCATGCCATAGGAAGTAATCGTACTGTACTTCTGGCGCTCCTCCAAGGAGGCAGACAGGGTTTCCGGGGTGGTAAAAGTGTCCCGCTCAAAGCCCATAATATCAAACAGAGCCGACACATCCTTTGACATAAAAACAGATACGTACTCATTTGCGATACGGGATGGATTTGTCTGTCTTCTCATGTAAAAAAAGAATACGGCAAAAGCGGCTGCCAGTATAAAAAGCAGTACAAATCCCAGTTTGAGGAGAAGCGGTATTCTTCTTTTTTTCTTCGGTTTTTCCTGCGAACGCTGTTTTGCCATAATCAACAAATCCTTTCCCATACCTTTAACATAACGACGTTATGCTGTCATAATACAACTATTGCCAGTATGAAAAGTATAGCAATAAAAACAACTATTTGCAACCGTTTTGTGCGCTCCACAGAGGAAGATAACGTGCCAGAATGTCAAAAGAAGCAGGGCCCATATCCAGAGCAAAGGTATGAAAGAGTTTTTCCGAGTAGGTACTGCCGAGCTCTTCCTTCATCTTCTCTTTCAGCCGGGCAAATTCCAGATAGCCCACAGTGTATTTCAGGTAGGAGGCCGGCTCATCCACCACAGCGGAATAGACAGCGGCGGCGGTGCCGGAGCTCCAGGAGCCGTACTGATTCAGAAAGGTCTGCAGTTTTTCCTCATCCCAGTTGTCATAGTGAACGCCGATGTCACAGAGGCCATAAAGGCAAAGGGTGGCAATCATGTTGTTGCGCAGAATGCCTACCTCATCTTTGGAGATGCCGGTGTATTTGTAGGAATAAATTTCAGCGTAGGTGGCCCAGCCTTCGGTATAGCCGCCATAATCCAGAGCATAGCGCAGAAGGGGGAGCTGTTTGCTGTGCATATAGCAGGTCTGGTAGAGGTGGCCCGGATAGCCTTCGTGGGCCAGGGTATTGAAAAGGGAAGAGCGGTCGTATTTATCGGAATTGTTGATGTAAATGACATTGTTTTCGCTGTCGTCCACCGGCGGCGTCAGATAAAAAGCGGGACTTAGATAGTCCTCCAGGGCTTCGTCCACATATTTTACTTCATATTGACTGTCTGCCGGCAGCAGGGGAAAATCTTCGGTCATGCGCTTTTCCAAAGTGGCCAGAATGGTGTCCGGGGCGGAATATTTCGTGACATAGCTCTGACAGGAAGAAAACAGGGAGGGGTCTTTCTTTGCATAGGCAATCAGTGTATTTTGTGAGGTTTCCAGCTGCTCTGTCATTAAAGTGCGAAGCTCCGGGACAGACAGGGAGGAGCCGGTAACATCTCCCACCAGATACTGATAATAGGCCCGGCCGTTGGGATACTGGGACAGCGAGCCCTCCTCTCCCGCCATGGGAATCAGTTGTTTTAACCCATCCGTCAGGGACTGATAAGCGGGAATAATGTACTCCTCCACACAGGAATGATTGCGGGAGATGGCTTCCTGTTTTTCTGTTTCCTCCAGAAAAGAAAAATCGGATGCTTTTTTTTGAAAGGTCTCTTCCAGAATGGAGGCACCAGAGCCCGCCAAAAAGGTTTCACACTGGGCAATGATGTTATCCAGGGTGGTGCGGCAGGGAAGCGTCTGCCACTGGCTTTTCTTCTCCTCCAGGGACAGCAGGGAATCAAAATAATCCGGCACAGTCTGTAACAGGGAAAAGTACTGGGACAAGTCCGTTTTGTCTTTAATGGAAAATTCTGCCAGAAGAACCGGAAGCTGTGCCTGGATGCCGGTGGTAGGGCCCAACGCCTCGGAAAAGGCCACATAGTTCTGCCCCTGAATACCGGATTCCAGTTTGTCCTGTAAAGTGTCATAAAGTACCTGCTCTTTGAAGGAAAGGGAATCCTTATCAAATTGCTGTAAAGAAGCCAGAAGATTTTCCAGATTAAGGCCCTCCTGGATTAAATCCTCATAGGAAAAAGAGGAAAATCCCTTAGGCAGGGAGGTAATCCCATAATTTTCCGGATGTGCCAGCGTGTAGTTCAAGGTCAGGGAATCGGAACTGGACTGAGACCTGAAAATTTCCTCGGTAAACTCTGCAAATCCGGTGTCTGATTTCCCGGAGGGGAAGGTTTTTACTCCACAGGCAGCCAGAACAAGAATCAGAAGGAGCGCCGTGACAAGGTGACGTATTCGCATTCCATACTCCGAATGGTTTTTTATCAGTATACGATGGAAAAAAATAAATATGATTTCGGGCATATTTTTTCAGAGGAATCATAGAATTAAAGGCAGACAACAAGCGCAGTTAAGGAGGGGTTTTGTGGAAGATAAACAGGAGTTGACCATAGAAAAGTACAATTTTCAGGTAAAAAACCGTTATCGGGCCAGAGGGGCGGTGCTGTTAGACACCAGTGAAGGGCCCCGGCTGTTACGGGAATATGACCAGATTAAAAGTCATTTTGCCTTTGAAAACCAAATCAAGGCGCATTTGGCAGAGCAGGGCATGGAAATGACCGACCAGGCTCTGCCCAACAGAGAGGGCGAACTTGTGACTGAGTGGGAGAGTGGAGAAAAATATGTTGTCTACCAGTGGTTTTATGGCGAGGACTGCGATTACCGAAGCCGGCAGGGGCTTTCCCAGGCGGCCAAAAATCTCGGTTGTCTGCATCGGAACTTAAAGGAAATGTCAAAAGAGCCTGTAAAGCTGGAGGAATGTCTGCTGACGCGCTATGAACGCCACAACCGGGAATTGAAACGGGTATATGGATATATGAAGGAAAAAAAGAGAAAAAATGAATTTGAGTTAAATGCCCTGGAATGCTTTCATGAATTTTATGAAAAGGCAGAGACAGCGGGAAAGCGTCTGGCGGCCTCGTCATATTTTCAAAAAAACGGCGTGGCTTCCCGGGATGTATGTCATGGGGAATATAATTATCACAATCTGATTCTGACTAAGAAGGGAGTGGCCACCACAAATTTTGAACGGGCCGCCTATGGCATGCAGTTGTTGGATTTGGCATATTTTTTCCGAAAAGTTATGGAAAAAAACGGATGGAACATAGAAAAGGGCCGGGCGGTATTGGCGAGCTATCAGAGTGAACTGCCGTTAGAAGCAGAGGCCTATGAATTTTTGTCCATTGTACTCTCCTATCCTATAAAATACTGGAAACTTCTGAATCAGTATATAAATGGAAAAAAGTCATGGATATCGAATAAAAATATGGAAAAACTGATTGGTGTCCGGGAGCAGGAGGCAGCAAAGGCAGAGTTTTTGCGGGAAATGGCCGCAGGCCAGTGAGTGGGCGTGGGTGATTTTTATTTTTAAGTGTTAAAAGCACACATCACAACCTGTGATGTGTGAATATTGCGCCAAAATCGCCCTGGGAAAACTGGTTTTCCCGATGCGATTCTGACGCATATTGACATCGCTGCTTTTGCAGCGTGTCCTTTTAACAAAATAAAAAACCAACTAAAAGCAAATTTCCAAAAGATTCACTAGTCATAAACGGGAAATTATGGTACAATAAAAGTCCTATGAAACGATAATGTTTGAATGCAAAATCAGTGGGTGAGATGATGAAGTACAGATATTTTGCGATAAAACTGCTTTGCGCCATGGTAATGGTGTTTGGAATCAGCGGATGTGCGGCCGGGGCGGACAAACCGGCAGCCACAGAGGCTCCCAACAGTTCTGTGACCTATGAGAAGGGGGCAGATTTTATCGGCGTGGTAAAGGCAGTGGATAACAAGGGCAGCCGGATAACCTTTTATAATGTTTTGCTGGAGGAGGAAGAAAGTTATGCCTATTCCGGGGCTACAGCGATATATTCCAAAAATGACCGGGATATGTCTATAACAGAGATTTCTGCCGGGGAGGTATATGAGGTGTATACCGACGAGGCGGGAAGCGCCGTTGCCCGTATGAAGGAGTATGGAGGAATTACGGAGATTGAGCAGACCAAGGTAGCCATTGACGCCGAGCAGAAGCGGCTGACGGTACAGGGAGTGACCTACGCCTATTCCGACCAGCTGGTGGCGCTGTCCAATGGAAAAGCAATTGCGCCTATGGAAATTACAGCGGACGATGAGGTAACCTTCCGGGGGGTAAAGGGACAGGCCTATTCCCTGGTGGTGACAAGGGGCCACGGCTATATCCGCCCGCGCAAGTATGGGGATTTTATCGGCGGCACGCTGACGGTGCGGGGCGAGGCGATTCTGCCGGTGTCAAAGGGAATGCTTCTACTGCTGCCGGAGGGAACTCAGACACTGACCATGGAGAATGGAGATTTGACCGGGACGGCACAGGTTGAGGTGCGCCGGGGCCAGGTGACAGAACTGGACATGTCCCGCTACCAGTCCCAGATGCCGGATACAGCCCGGGTTACCTTTGACATAGACCCGGAGGGAGCAGAGCTGTATGTCAATGGAAGTTTAACCGATTACTCCAAACCGGTATCGATGAAGTATGGCAAACATTCTATACGGGTAATCCTGGAGGGATATAATGATTACAAAGGTATTATCGAGATTAAAGATGCCGGGCCTACGTTTCGCATCAATCTGGGAGAAGAATCGGCGGAGGTAGCCGATGAGGATGAGGAAAAATCCGATTCATCTGTCTCGAAGGAGGATTCGGGTGCCAGCTCTGCCGCACCGATTGCAGATTACGATACCGACCACAAAATTACCGTAAGCGCACCGGCTGGTGCCGCCGTATATATCAATGGCACCTATAAAGGTGAGGTTCCCTGCAGTTTTACCAAGATGATTGGGAATGTGACGCTGACGCTTTCCAAAGACGGGTATACTACCAAAAGCTACAGTATACAGATTTCTGACGACAGCCAGGATATCAGCTGGAGTTTTCCAGAACTCACAAAGGAGAGCCAGGGTTAGTTTGGGAAATTTTCCGCAGTAAGGAGTTTGTCTCTTTTGCGGATTTCTCTGCATTATGCAGATATAAAAGTGAAGCCGGATAACGGCAGATAGGAGGAAATTATGGATTACAAGGAAACGTATGAGGCCTGGTTATCAAATCCCTATTTTGATGCCGGGACGAAGAAGGAACTGGAGAGCATTGCAGGGGATGAAAACGAAATTAAAGAGCGTTTTTATGCCGATTTGGAATTTGGTACGGCAGGCCTGCGGGGAATCATCGGAGCCGGCACCAACCGTATGAACATTTATACTGTACGCAAGGCAACACAGGGACTGGCAAACTACATTATTAAGCAGAAGGAACAGGAAAAGGGTGTGGCCATTGCCTATGACTCCCGCCGCATGTCTCCGGAATTTGCGGATGAGGCGGCCTGCTGTCTGGCAGCTAACGGCATTAAGGCCTATGTGTTTGAATCCCTTCGTCCGACGCCGGAGCTTTCCTTTGCGGTACGGGAGCTGGGCTGTATTTCCGGTATTAACATTACCGCCAGCCACAACCCACCGGAATATAACGGATACAAGGTGTACTGGGAGGACGGTGCCCAGATTACACCGCCTCATGACAGTGGTATCATGGATGAGGTAAAGGCAGTGACAGACTATGCCACTGTTAAGACTATGGATAAGGAAGAGGCCAAAAAGGCAGGTCTGTATGAGACCATCGGCCAGGCAGTGGATGACCGCTACATGGAGGAGTTAAAGAAAAACGTTCTCCACCCGAACTGCATCAAAAAGGCGTCGGCCGATTTGAAAATTGTATACACACCCCTTCACGGTACCGGTAATCTCCCGGTTCGCCGGATTTTGAAGGAACTGGGCTTTACCAACGTATATGTAGTGCCGGAGCAGGAGCTGCCGGATGGAGAATTTCCAACAGTGAGCTATCCGAATCCGGAGGCAGCAGAAGCCTTTGAACTGGCATTGAAACTGGCAAAGGAAAAGGATGCTGACCTGGTGCTGGCTACAGACCCGGATGCCGACCGTCTGGGTGTTTATGTAAAGGATACCAAATCCGGCGAATATATCTGCCTGACCGGAAATATGTCGGGAAGCTTTCTGGCAGATTATGAGATTGGACAGAAACTGGCGCTGGAGGGCAAGCTTCCAGAAGATGGCGAGCTGATTAAGACCGTGGTTACTTCTAATATGGTAGACGCCATGGCAAAGCATTATGGCATTAAGGTGACAGAGTGCCTCACTGGCTTTAAGTGGATTGGCAAGGAGATTCTCCGCATGGAGACCACGGGCAAAGGACAGTATCTCTTTGGATTTGAGGAGAGTTATGGCTGCCTGATTGGCACCCATGCCAGAGATAAGGATGCCATTGTGGCTTCCATGGCGCTGTGTGAGGCGGCGGCTTATTATAAACTCCGTGGCAAGACCATCTGGGATGCGATGTTAGAGATGTATGAAAAATATGGCTACTATAAAGACAGCGTGATTGCCATTACCCACAAGGGCATTGAGGGTCTGGCAAAAATCCAGGCGATTATGGATGGTCTCCGGGAAAATCCGCCGATGGCCTTTGGCAAATACCAGGTGACGGCCACCAGAGATTATCAGCTGGATGTCATTAAGGATGTAAAGACCGGTGAGACAAAGCCTACCGGCATTCCAAAATCCAACGTACTGTACTTTGAACTCACCGAAGACGCATGGCTGTGTGTACGTCCTTCTGGTACAGAGCCAAAAATCAAAATTTATTTTGGCGTGGTTGGAACAGACCTGGACGATGCAGACAAAAAGGCAGCAGAGCTGGCAGAAATTGTAAAAGACCTGCTGGATAAGATAGGATAAACAACGAGCTACCGCTCTTATGTTCACAACGAGTTATCGCTCTAATATTCACAACGATTAGTTTACAGGGACAGGAGAGGGGCGTCATGCCTCTCTCCTGGTTTGGAGGAGAACGTATGAATCAATATCTAATGGAATGGGCCGGGAAAGAGCTTATGGGGGAACTGGAACAGGGGTTGATTAATGCTCCCCAGGATTTGTTGGGCTGCCATATCTACAAGGAAGCCGATGTGCAGATTTTTACCACATATCGCCCCTGTGCAGAGACGGTCTGGCTTTTGAATGCGAAGAAGGAAGTCGTCGGTGAGATGGAGCCGATGGAACTGGAAGGATTATTTGGTTATGTGATTGAGAAAAAGGGAAAACGTCTCAAAAACTATAGCTTCCGGGTAAAGTACAGCGAGGACGATGTGATTGACATTCAGGACCCTTATGCATATCCGAAGGAAATTACAGACTTTGACTGCTATATATTTGGCGAGGGCAAGCACTACAAAATCTATGAAAAATTAGGTGCCCACCGGGAGACGCTCGAGGGCGTGGAGGGTACAAGGTTTGCGGTCTGGGCGCCGGGGGCGCGCAGTGTCAGTGTCGTTGGCGAGTTTAACATGTGGGATGACCGCCTGCACAAGATGATGCTCCATGGCGGCAGTGGTTTTTATGAGCTGTTTATTCCGGGAGCCTGGGAAGGAGCGGCCTACAAGTACCAGATAACAGCCAGAGATGGAAGTAAGCTTTACAAAACAGACCCCTATGGCAACTATGCCGAACTGCGGCCGGACAATGCTTCCCGAATCACTTCCTTAGAGGGCTATGAATGGCAGGATGGGCAGTACCAGGAAGAGAAGTCTAAGAAAAGCAAGGAAATACGGGATAGAGAGCCCATGAATATATACGAGGTACACCTGGCCTCCTGGAAAAAGCGGGTAGAGGACGACGACAACGGCAACTACGGTTACCGGGAACTGGCCCAGATGCTGGGGGATTATGTCGTGGAGATGGGCTATACCCATGTGGAGCTGATGGGAATTGCAGAATATCCCTTTGACGGTTCCTGGGGCTATCAGGTAGGTTGTTACTATGCGCCAACCAGCCGTTATGGTGAGCCAAAGGATTTTATGTATTTTGTGGATGAAATGCACCGCCGGGGCATTCAGGTTATTCTGGACTGGGTACCGGCACATTTTCCAAAGGATGCCCATTGTCTTGGCAATTTTGACGGCCAGGCGCTGTATGAACATCCAGACCGCCGCCGGGGCGAGCATCCGGACTGGGGTACTTATATTTTTGACTATGGCCGCAAGGAGGTTATGAATTTTCTTGTTGCCAATGCGCTGTTCTGGGTGGAAAAGTTCCATGTAGACGGTCTGCGGGTAGATGCGGTAGCCTCTATGCTGTATCTGGATTACGGCAAGCGGGACGGCGAGTGGCTGCCGAACCGGGATGGCGGCAACGAACACTATGAGGCAGTGGAATTTTTACAGCACCTGAATTCAGTGATGGAAAAAGAGCATCCGGGCGCCTATATCATAGCAGAGGAATCCACGGCCTGGCCGGGAGTGACCTCTTCGGTCTCGGATAACGGTCTGGGCTTTTCCTATAAGTGGAACATGGGATGGATGAATGATTTTCTGGAATACATGAAGCTTGACCCGTATTTCAAGCAGTTTCATCATGGCCAGTTGTGCTTTAGTATCGACTACTATCTGAGTGAAAAATATATTTTGGTATTGTCTCATGATGAGGTAGTGCACGGGAAATGTTCGCTTCTCGAAAAAATGCCGGGGCTGGAGGGAGACAAATTTTCTTCTCTTCGTGCCGCCTATGGTTTCATGTACGGACACCCGGGCAAGAAACTTCTCTTTATGGGACAGGAATTTGCACAGAGACGGGAGTGGGCAGAGTTTCGCAGCCTGGATTGGTTTTTGCTGGAGGATGAACGGCACAAAAAGATGCAGGATTATATCCGCGAACTGAATGCCTTATATAAAAAGTATGATGCCCTTTATTACAACGACTTTGATATGATGGGATTCCAGTGGATGGACTGCTGGCGACCGGAGACGAGCACGGTTGCCTTTGTCCGTCGTGGCAGTTCGTCAAAGGATCAGTTGATGTTCATCGTCAACTTCACACCGGTGGCTCATGAAAAATACAAGGTAAATGCACCATGTAAAGGTACATTTACGGAGATACTCAATTCCGACGAAGAACGCTTTGGCGGACAGGGGCGAGTGAATGTGGGGCCGCTGAAGGCAAAGAAGGTGAAGGAACCGACAGTACCGAACCCGGATAAACAGGCGAATCCGAGGGGGAAAATGGATTTCTATGAGCTGGAACTGTACCTGCCGCCATTATCTGTGGTCGTGCTCAAGTACGACTATGTGGTGTAGGCATCAGGGAAAGCCAGCTACTTCTTCCGCTTCTTAATCTTAACTTTACAGAAAGCCTTTATGCCGGAGCCATCTTTGGCTCTGGCATAAATTTTTACTGTGCGGCCAATGCCCTTTTTCTTAGCCCGTACTACGCCGGACTGGGTGACAGTGGCGTATTTCTTTTTGGAAGAAGTCCATTTCACCTTCTTGTTTGTGGCTTTTTGGGGTATCACGGTGGCCTTTAACTTCAATTTCTTTTTGTAACGCAGAGTCGCTTTCTTTTTGTTCAGTTTTATCTTTTTGATCAAAACCTTTTTCTCTGAAATTTTTTTGGAATCATCGGTATTGGAAATCGGGGTTACCTTGGAGGAGGCAATTTTACTCATGTCCAGAATACCGGAGGTCTGGCAGTACCCGGACAGATAGGAGCTGGTTCGGACACAGGAGAGAAGCCGCTCTCTGCGCTGGGTGGCAGTGTCGGAAGGAAACTGTGCTGCCATGGCAGCCACTGCGCCAGTTATTATAGGGGCGGCCATGGAGGTGCCGGTCATGACTGCGTACTGCCCAAAGGAGGCTGTGTCCGGGTTGGCCTTGGAGACTGCCAGATTATCAAAATAAAGCTGGGAGATGGAGTGGAAATTGCCGGTGAGGGAGGACAGGCGCAGGAAAATACGGTCATTGTAAAAGACAAAGCCGGAGTTGCCTGTCCGTCTATTGATAAAGTGTTCCCAGCCGATTTCCCCTGTCTCCATAACACCAAGGTCATAGGAGACATAGTAAATATTCGAAGGGGTAAGGCCCAAATCCGTCACATCCAGGTAAAGAGAAAAAATAGAATCGCCCCGGTAGGGAACCTTGATGTCCAGACAAAGGGAACCATCCGTGCTGTCATTAAAATAATCAAGGTCAGAGTGATAAACACTGCCATAATACATATTGTCCAATTCCTTGCCGACTTCCTCTGGCGTATACAGAGAGACAGAGTCATCCGGGCAGGAGGAATAGAAGGAACACAGGGTATCCCTGGTCTCTTCCGGATAGAGCGCCGGGGAGAAGGAAGTCTGATTTACCGTGGAGACAATCTGGGTTCCCGGTGCAAAGAGGTCTACGCTGGCAGTTCCAAAATCAGAATAAGACGCTGGCCTGTCCTGTAAATCAGAAGCGCCTACCGTCACAATATAATCGCTGTCAATGTCGTAGGGACAGGTTTGCCGGTAGGGGGATTGATAGTCATGGTTTATGCCGCTATTCCCGGCAGCAAAAATGAAAAGAATTCCCATGTTTCCCATTTGATCAATCAGGGTTTTCATGGATGTGGAGGAGGCACCGCCACCCCAGGAGCAGTTTACGGCCTTGACATTGGCGCCTAATTGTCTGGCCTGATAGATGTAATTGAAGGCGGCAACCACGGTGGAATTAGAGACGCGTCCATCTGAGTCAAAAATTTTCAGGGCCATGAGACGGGCATTGCCGCTGATACCGGAAATGCCTTTTTCGTTATCAGTGGCGGCGGCAATGGTACCGGCGCAGTGAGTGCCGTGTCCATCCTCGTCCTCATCCATGGGGTCACTGTCGTTATCGCCGAAATCATAGCCGTAGCGACCCGGCAGGGAGGAGTAGGGATTATGCCACATACGATCTGCCAAATCTTCGTGGGTGTAGTCAATGCCAGTGTCAACAACAGCGATGACTGGGGTATCGGCTCCGGCATTGTTTTTGGCTTCACGGTAGTGAATGCCCTCGCTGGCGGAGGAAAAAATTCCTTCACCGTCTAAATACCACTGGCTGTCGGAAAGAATATCATTGCTGACGGCCATTTTTTTCTGATAATAATCGGGTTCAATTGATACAACATAGGCCTGGTTTTCCAATTCCCCCATCAATTCTTCTGTGGAGTAGGAATCCGAGGAAACCCGGGATATATACATGGTTTTATCACTCAGAAATTTCTTCTCTGCGGGGGAGTCTCCCAGGGGCTGTGCATTGCCAAAATCCCAGGTGTCCTCCACCTGGATTTCCGAATCAAAAGAGGTCTGTCCCTCTTTTGTCAGGGCAGTTTTTTCCGGAGCAGCCAGTGTCACCAGGACCTGCCCCTCCACCTGGTCTGCGGCAGAATGTATGCTCTGGGCAGAATCCGTGTTCTGAAATTTATGGCTGCTGGCAATTGTGGCAGAAGCGGATGCCGGCACAGCAGAACCTGCAGGCAGGACCAGCAGAAGAGCGGCGCTTAAAAAAATGGAGATTCCTTTTCGATACATGGTAAATCCTCCTTCTAAAATTTAGGAAAAGTGTTGCGTCTGACTTTATTACCTGTTATGATATAAAATATAAAATAATTGTGGCGGAAATAAGACTTTTCTAAAAAATTATAAGAAATGGAGGAATTCACAATGATATTTGTGAAGGTAGACGACCTGAAACCAGGCATGCGTCTTGGCAAACCAATTTATAATAAAAACGGGGTTTTGCTGTATGACCGGGATACCAAACTGACGATGCAGGCCATTTATGGTATTAAAAATTTCCGATTGATGGGACTTTATATACTGGAGCCCGCAGAGCCGGTGCCGCCGATGACAGAGGACGATATTAACTTTGAGCGTTTTCAGACCATGGCGGTATTTAGTATCCGGGAGGACCTGGATTTAATTGCTACGGGGAAAAAGGACAAAGGATTGGACTGGCTGTGCAGTCTGGTAATCAAAAATTATGGCGATTTGGACCGAAAGATTAACTTTGTTCAAAGTTTACGCAGCAGTGAAGATTTTGTATATAAGCATGTATTGAATGTGGCGATTTTATCTGCCATCATGGGCGGTCATATGGGATTGTCCTTAGGGCGCATTAATACGCTGGTAAAAACAGCGATTCTTCATGATATTGGAGCCCTGAAGCTGCCGGAGCTGCCGGATAATGAGGAAGTGGACACCCAGACCAAAGAGGTCATTAAGAAAAACACCCTGGAAATTTTAGAGCAGTACGGGGGGCTGGATGAAGACCTTCTCCACCTGACAGAGCAGATGCAGGAGCTCTATACCAGAGAGGAGGACGGGGATATCCCAGAGGGATTAAAGGCGAATGTCAACGCCAACATTTTGTATGTGGCAGATGCCTACGACCGTATGACGGCCATGAAATCCCAGGAGGAGCCAACTTCCGAGGTAAAAGCGGTACGGCGGCTGTTAGAGGAAGAGGATCGGTATGACCAGAAAGTGGTTAACGCATTAATTAGAGCCATTAACATCCTGTATCCAGGTGTTTGTGTAGAGCTGACCAATGGCGAAAAGGGTCTTGTTATAGCGGAAAATGAGGACAATATTTTTGAACCTATGGTACTGGATTTCCATGACAATACTCTGTATGACTTGGCCCGGTCAGACATTCGTGAAACCGTGCAGATAGCCGATGTTATGAAGACCATGGATAACCGGATTAAACTGGACCCGGAACTTTTAGAGGAATATCAATAGGAAAAACTAAAGCATTCACCCATTCCGGTCGAAATATAGGTATAGAGATTGGAAAGTGAGTGTGAAATCTATGGTAATTGAGACAAACAGGATTTCCCTTACCTCGAACGATGCAGAAGGCGTAAAAAAGCTGGGTGTGTCGGTACCGTATGCCAGGGATGGCAAAATTTCCAATAATATTTTGGATACTACAATGGATTGTGCAGTACGAAAAGAGACGGGAAGCAGTAGTATTGTGTATACAGAGGCGGAAGCCAGACAACAGAATATGGGAAAAGTGGAGCTGCCGGAGGACAGTGGTATTTCCCCTGCCGATTTTATCAGCCAGTGCATGACAGGCGAGGATGCCAAAGCATTGTCCGATGATAAGACTCCATTAGAAGAATATACTTCATCCCAGCTTGAGAGAGCAATCAGCCGTGTGAAGGAACAGCGTTCAGAGAAACAGGAGGCGGTGGAGGCTCAGGTGTCAAAGGAGCGGAAGGAGAAGGAAGCGTTAGAGAAAGAGGCGGTAAAAAACGCAGCGGGCGCTTCCCTTTCGGAAAAGGCGCTGGAGCAGTTGGAGCAGAGCAATCTGCCAGTAACACCGGAGAACGTGGCACGGCTGTCTCATGCCGCCGATATGGCGGCGGCTGTTGGCATAGCAGGAGTCAGTGCGCCAGCAGATGCTTTTTCCCAGGCTTCGATGAAGTTTTTTATTGGCAATAACCTGCGCATTACGCCTGAAAATATCAGCGGCAGCATCTACGGAGCCCGCAGTGAGGCGGCAGGCGGGCAGGAGCCAGAGCCAGCGGAGAATTTTGACGGCCTGGAAGAGCAGATTACCGAAATTCTCTCCCAGGGCGGTATGGAGGCTGGGGAGGAAAATATCGAGACCGCAAAATGGCTGTATGAAAATAATCTGCCGGTGACGGTGGAAAATATTAAGACGTATCAGGGCATAGAGGAATTAAAGGACCTGGATGCAGATACACTGCTGGCCCGGATTGTGGATGGCATGGCAGACGGTGTGGCTCCGGAGAAAACGAATTTGACGAAACTCTCCGTGCGGGAGGCAAAGGCAGTAATCCGGAAGTTTGAGACAGAGGC
Organism: Lachnospiraceae bacterium; assembly: GCA_022510605.1. GTDB lineage: Bacteria > Bacillota > Clostridia > Lachnospirales > Lachnospiraceae > Eubacterium_F. The sequence continues at coordinate 4,586 of JAFLTB010000053.1, read as the reverse complement.
CGACTATATCAGCGCCAGACGCCAGTTAGAGGAAATCCGGCTGGCAATGACGGTGGAGGCAGTCCGCACCATGTCGGAAAAGGGCATTGAACTGGATGTGTCTAATTTGGAAGAAATTGTAACGGAACTGAAGGCACAGGAAGAGCAGGCCAGAGAATCCCTGTTACAGGAGACCGGACTTGCTGTGACACCGGAGAATCGCCAGATTATGTCGGATACGGTTCAGGCCGCCAGACAGGTATTGGCGGCGCCGGTGGAATTGCTCAGTATCAGCAGTCCCCTTTCGGAGCAGGCAGAGGAAAATTCCACGCTGGGCAGTCTGGCGGATTCCGCAGTAAGGCTGAGAGCACAGTATGAAAAAGCCGAACAGACCTACGAGGCAGTGGGAACCGAGGTACGACGGGACTTGGGAGATTCCATGGCAAAGGCCTTTCAGAATGTGGATGACATACTGGAAGAACTTGGAATGGAAAAGACCGGCATGAATCAGCGGGCAGTGCGCATACTGGGTTATAACCAGATACCGCTTACCAAGGAAAACATCGACCAGATGAAAGCCCATGACAGCCGGGTCACTACGCTGATGGAGAATTTGAAACCGCAGGTGGTGGCAGAACTGATAAAAGAAGAGATTAATCCCCTGGAGATTTCTCTGGATGAGTTAAACCAGGCAGTATCTGAGATTTCACAAAAGGTAGTGCCGGAGGATGTTTCTCTCCGCCGTTTCTTGTGGAAGATGGATCATCAGGGCGGACTGACCAGCGAAGAACGCAGGAGCATGATTGGCATTTACCGATTACTGGATAAAGTTGAAAAAAGCGATGGGGCTGTCATCGGCCAGGTGGTGAAGGAAGGAAAAGAGCTTTCCCTTTCCTCTCTGTTGTCTGCCACCCGGACAAGACGGGCCGAAGGAATGGACGTACAGATAGATGATGAGTTTGGTGCTCTGGAGCAGATAGAAGCGGCGGGCACATCCATTTCCGAACAGATTCAGGCGGCCTATGGAGCGTCAGTGGTATCCCGGCTTCGGCAGGAGCTTTCTCCGAAAGTTCTGCGCGAACTGGCAGGAGATGAGCAGGAATTGTCTCTGGAGGCATTATTAGAGGCCTGCCAGACGGAAGGCGAGACCGATGTGGATATGGCTGAATATTACCAGCGTGTGGCAGAGGAAATAAAGACTGCCATGGAGGATTCCGAAGGACGGATTCAGGCCTTGATAGAAGCGCTGGAGCAGCCGGATTCAGCGGCAGAACGGATGTTAGCCCAGGCATATCTGGCAAATGGAGGAAGAGAACTTCTCTCCCTGTGGAAGGAAGAGGAGAGCGAAGAGCTTCAGGAAGCCTTTGGCGAGCCAGAAGAGTTGGAGGCTCTCTATGATAAAATGGATGAGAGTCACGAAGCGGCTCTTGAGAAGAACCGGGAAAGTGACGATATAACTTATGATGGGGTACTTTCCCTTGCGAAGATGGCAGGCAGTATTTCCTTCTATAAGAATCTGCGGAGCCGTCAGATGTATGAAGTGCCGATTGTGACAGAGCAGGGCATCACTGCCTGCAATGTGACAATCCAAAGTGATGGTACACGAAAAGGCACAGTGGAGATTTCCATGGCTTCGGAACAGTTAGGCAGGGTACAGGCTACATTCCGGGTCAGTGAGGGCCACGTCAGGGGATTTGTGACAGCGGAGCAGACGGAGAGCTTGTCAGTCTGTCAGGAAATCCTGAAAGGATTTGAAAAGGATTTGGAAGAGAATGGATTTACTATGGATAGTGAGAGTCTGGTACAGGGCAGTCGAAATTCTCTTCATACAGGACATAAATCAGAAGGTACAAAAAATCGGGATTTGTACCAGGTAGCAAAATGCTTTATCCAAAATGTAAGCAGAAAGGATGGAAAGATATGAAAATCAACACCAATATAACAGCGCTTCGCGCAAATTTTAACCTGAACAGCGTTCAGGCCAAGTTGACAGCCAGCACCACCCGTTTATCCTCCGGTTATCGGATTAATAAGTCAGCAGACGATGCAGCAGGTCTGGCGATTTCACAGAAAATGCACGCTCAGATTCGAGGACTGCAGCGCGCCTCGAACAATGGCTCCGACGGCGTTTCCTTTATTCAGACCGCAGAGGGCGCTTTGACGGAAATTGAGAATATGCTTCAGCGCTGCCGTGAACTTTCTGTTCAGGCGGCAAATGAAACCAACACCATTGATGATAAACAGGCAATTCAGAACGAAATTGATTCCCTTCGGGATGAGATTGACCGGCTTTCAGAGCAGACCGAATATAACACTCTGAGTGTCCTGGACGGTTCCTGCTGCCGCCAGTCTTCCTCCAACAACGTAGGTGTGAAATTGATTTCCGCTTCGGATGATGTGGCGCTTACTACTTATAATTTCAGTGTGGATGCAAGCCCGACCCAGGCAACCCTGCTTTCGGGAGCAATCGGTTTTAATCCTTCCGATGTTGTGTCTGAGGATGAGGCCGGAACTATTCAGATTAACGGTGAGTGTATTGAGATAAAGGCAGGAGAGTCCTATGAGAGTGTCTATGCTTCCATCCGGGACTACTGTGAGATGATGAACATTGATGTAGTGCCGGTGAATGCTGCTGGTGAGGAATGTGAACTGGGCATGGCGACGAACTTGTCCTTCACTTCCAAACTGTATGGTTCCTCCCAGAAGATTGAGATGACTACCGACAATGCCACACTGGCTGGCAAATTGGGAGTAAACGGAGCCACTGGAAATCCTGGTACCGATGCCCAGGTTACATTAGACACTTCCTCCGGTTTTTCCAACACCGCTACTGTATTTGTGGATGGCGGACGTGTTACCATATCCGACCGAGCTGGCTTTGAGATGGTATTTGACGTATCGAAGGCAGAAGCTGGTTCCAATGCCGGTGTGACGATACTGGATGCCGGTTATGTGGCCATTCAGATTGGTGCCAATGAGGGCCAGACCATTGATATTTCCATTCCGCCAGTGAATACCAAATCTCTGGCTGTGGAATATTGTAACGTATGTACCTATGATGGTGCTTCCGCTTCCATTACTGCTTTTGATAATGCGATTCAGCAGGTATCGAAAGTTCGCTCCAAGCTGGGTGCCTATCAGAACCGTCTGGATTCTGCGATAGCCAGTCTGGATACAACAGCAGAAAATCTTACCGAGGCATGTTCCCGGATTGAAGATGTGGATATGTCTGAGGAAATGACAAGATATACCCAGTACAGTGTTCTTGTGCAGGCAGGAACTTCCATGCTGGCACAGGCCAATAATCAGCCACAGACAATTTTACAGTTGTTACAGGGTTGATATAAGAAGGGAGCATTGGCATGGAAAAGGAAAAACTTCAGGAATTTGCCGCCCGGGTCACCCAGGCCAACCGCAGTGAACTGGTGGTGATTATTTATGAAGCCGCACTGGCCAGCATTGCAGAAGGAAAAAAGCAGTTGGAAGACGGGGAACTGCCCCAGGCGCGAAAAGAGATTGAGCGGGCCAAAGACATGCTGGACGAATTGATGCGCAGTCTGGATATGCAGTATACCATTTCCCATTATCTGCGCCAGCTTTATGTCTATGCTTACCGTGAATTGTGTCAGGGCATTGCCCTGCACCAGCCGGAATTGTTTGCCCATGCCACAGGTGTGCTGGAGGGGCTACTCCCCTCTTTTAAAGAAGTGGCCAGCCAGGACGACTCGGCTCCCGTTATGGAGAATGTCCAGCAGATTTATGCAGGACTGACCTATGGGCCGAACAGTCTGAATGAAACCACAGCCATGGATATGACAAAAAAGCGTGGATTTGAAGCGTGAGTGCGAAGAAGAATAAATAATATGTGCGGAGCAGGTAAAACTGCTCCGTATTACTATTTACCAGGAGGAAGAGTTTCTTTACATGAAACGACGGAAAATGCAGTTTTGCGTGAAGTAAAAGAGGAACTTGAAATCGATGCGGAAATTATACGGCCATTATGGCTAAATGAAAGCTTTTTTGTTGAGGATGTTAATCATGATAAGTACCATGAAATTTGTGTTTATTTTTTGGTCGATATATCCAAAACAGATTTGCTTACTAAAGGAGAGAAATTTGTTCTTTATGAAAGGGAACACACGCATGAATTTGAATGGCTGGAATTTGAACGGTTGAAATCGGAATACTTTTATCCCGTGTTTTTAAAGGAGAAGATTTTTAATCTGCCTGCCCATTTAGAGTTATTGACAACATTTGAATGATTTCCGGTTTTATAGAACTGGATAATTTGAGATTTGCGGAGGAATAAGAATGGCTAACAATTATCAGGTAATCGATGAAAAGACGTGGGAAAGAGCCATGCATTGTATGGTTTTCAGGAACAGCGTTGAGCCGGCTTTTTGCGTAACCTTTGAAGCAGATATCACAAATTTCAAACGAAAGGTAAAAGAGCAGGGCTTTTCTTTTACTATGGCTATGGTGTATGCAGTATGCAGATGTGCCAATCAAGTTGAGGCCTTTCGGTACAGATTTTTAGATGGACAGATTGTTTTATTTGACCACATAGATACAGCGTTTACATATTTGAATCCAGAAACAGAATTATT
>JAFLTB010000052.1 GCA_022510605.1 Lachnospiraceae bacterium | reverse complement strand
ATTGCAGATTATGTTTTGGATTATATGCTATTGGGAAATCAGAATGCAATAGTACCAAGAGAAGATTACGATGTAGATTTGCATTACGCAGGAACCAGAAAAGTTCCTATGTGCTGGCAGTTTTGGCATACATATCGTATTGAAGATTTGGTAAGCAATATTTTAATGGTAAATCAAAGCCAGATTTTCAATGAAGAATGGCAAAGAAAAATCGGTGCTCCCATTACAGACACTGGAAATGCATTGGAATTTGACGAAGTAGTGGCGTTTGGAAAGGAAATAAACGTCTGCGCACTTCGTGATTATATGATTGTAGTAGGAAAAAATACACGTTGCATATTAGAAAATTTAACATTGGAACAGATACAATCTATGGTACCTGAAAAATGGGTAATGAGAATATTGGAAGAAGGTGGAGTGACTACAGATTTTCGCTCTGTGTGGTTATTAGTATTTTGGGGAAGATTGACGCGAGGTGGCATGATTTTAACCCCCATGACGAATCATCATATGATGCATTTACCACCCTGCCTGAATAATTTGCCGATTTTAGACTAAAGAAAACTTGTCATGGGAAAGATTATATTATTATAATATATTGGCCACACCCAATCAGCCATCTCGTATCCATGAATCAGCGGGAGCATTGGATGCGAAGCATCACCCTGCTCCGAGCGATTCATGGATTTTTCCAGTTTCATAATACATTTCCCTGTGCCTCTATGTTTCTCATCTGCCGAATCAGGTACTTATATCGAAAGGATATGGCATTCATTTCATAAATATAACTGTCAATTAAGTCGGGATCCGACACATTTTCAAAGTTAGAATTGGCAATCTCCATGGATTGATTCAACGCCTCAATTTCCTTCATCAATTCTTCCTTTGCCTGCTTGATAGGGCTTATTTTTCGTCGTTTCATGACTTTCTCCTTTCTGGATTGCGAACGGCTTGGAACACTTATTCTAGTATCAGTATAGTCAGAATTTCCCAAAATATTCACATTCAAAATCGTCTCAATGATTGTTGACAGAAAAAAAAGATTGTGGTAAGTTGGATTCACATCACGACAGGAGGTGATGATTATTTCAGGAGGTGAGTTGTTTCTCCTGGTTCTCCTGCCTGCATCCCTATTTGATATTTCACAATATAAGGTGCCTAATGCACTCTTTGCTCCCGCTTTGCTGATAAGCCTGTTCAGGCAATGGGAAGCACAGGGGTTTCAAGGTTTCTGTTCCTGGCTGGCGGGGATTTTCCTTCCTTTTATCTTGTGCTATTTATTTTACCGATGCCGGATGCTTGGAGCATCGGACAGCAAAATGTTTTCTGTGGTGGGAAGTTTTGTGGGCTATGGCCCGATTTTGAAAATTATAATCCTTTCTCTATTGATTGGCGCCGCAATGGCCGTCTGCAAAATGATTCTCAGAAACAATTTCAAACGCCGGTTTTCACGGCTGTTCAACTATGTATCCTGCTGTGTGCAGGGAAAAAAATTACAACTTTACTATGACAGAGAGACAGAGGGTGACGATGGTCTGATTCCCTTTACGGTGGCTATTTCCCTTTCGGTACTGCTCTGTGTGTATTAAAGTCACAAAAAACATGCGTATGCACTTTGGAGGGGAGAATAGATATGGAAGATGTAAAATTATTTCTTTACTTGACGGATGTGGAATATGGCAAACGGTTATTGCGTTTTTTGTCCGGGAAAAGGAATCCCAGGCTGCATCCGGAATTAGTGACAACGAAAGCGGGCATATTTTCCGGGCTCGAAAAAGATTCCCGGGAAATGGCGGTTCTGACGGATTGCAGGAATGTGCAGGAGAGCGGGGAGGGAAAGGTAATTTATCTGTCCGATAAACCGGGCAGGAGAGACGGCGAGATTTTTCAGTATCAAAAAGCAGAGGAAATTTACCGGGAGCTGTTGAACCAGCTGGATATGCCGGCAGAGCCTGCCGGGGTACAAAAAGAAAACGAAAATGCAGATAAGGGGGTGTATTTTGTATTTGCGCCAGGGGGTTCCGGAGGAGCCATGCTGGCGGCTATGTTAGCACAGTATCTGGGCCGGCAGGGGCAGTGTCTGTATCTGAGTCTGGCGGGATTTCCGCTGTATTATGGAGAGGAGTTGAGGCAAAATCCGGATGTTCACATTCGGGGAATAGGGGAACTTCTGTTTTTCATGGAACAGGCAGATTTTGTAGAAAAGGAACGGGAATTGCGGCAAAATTTTGGAACAGCCTATATGATGGGGCCCATGTCCCATTATAAGGATTTGCTGGATTGTTCCGCAGAGGAATGGGAACGGTTTTTCCAGCGGCTTATGAAAGAATGTGGATATGACAGCATTGTGGTGGAGATGGATCAGCTATATGAATTTACACTGGACATGCTGGAAAAGGGACATCGGACGCTGGTTCTTTGGGGCCAGGGAATTTGTGGACAGATTCAGCGGGCAGTATTTGCCCACTATTGTCAAATAGAGCACCGGGAGGCAGCAGTGCAGAAAATGCAAAGCGTGGAATTGCCCTGGGAATACTCCGAGTGGGAGCAGGAGTGGGCGGCACAGCCTCTGTCTGAATTGTCAGAAAATCCGCAAAAAATGGCATTCATTAAAGAGTTGTTAGAAAACAGGGGAGAGGAGGAACAGGAAAATGTCTGCATTATTGAGGACGCTGGATGAAAAAAAGCAGAAAATCCGGGGGGAGGTGTTAGAGGAGATACCGGCAGGGATGGAAATCAGCGATGAGGAGCTGCTTGCCTTGATTGAGAAGCACATTGCCCTGTCAGCAGAGCGGGATTATATCCGGTTGAACCAGAAACGAAGCCTGCGCCACATGATTTTTAATTCCATACGGAAAATGGATGTCCTGCAGGATTTACTGGAGGATGAGGAAATTACAGAGATTATGGTAAACGGGCCGGAGCATATATTTGTGGAAAAGGAGGGGCGGCTTACTGAGACAGGCATGCGCTTTGAACACCAGGGGCGCTTAGAGGACATTGCCCAGCAGATTGCTTCTACAGGCAACCGCATTGTCAATGAAACCAATCCCATTCTGGACGCCCGCTTAGAAGATGGCTCCCGAGTCAATATTGTGGTTCCGCCCATTGCCATTGAGGGGCCGGTGATAACCATTCGTAAATTTCCCAAAGAGGCCATGACAATGAAAAAACTGATTCAGATGGGAGCGGTTACCGAGGAAGTGGAGGAGTTTCTACGCAAACTGGTGCAGGCGAAATACAATATATTTATTTCGGGAGGCACCGGGGCGGGCAAGACAACCTTTCTCAACATCCTATCCAATTTTATTCCCCACAGTGAGCGTGTCATTACCATTGAGGATTCAGCGGAGCTGCAAATCCAGAACATTGACAATTTAGTTCGATTAGAGGCCCGGAATGCCAATGTGGAGGGAAAGCATGAAATCACCATCCGGGAACTGGTAAAGAGCGCCCTGCGCATGAGACCAGACCGTATTATCGTAGGAGAAATTCGGGATTCCGCAGCCATTGATCTGCTGACAGCAATGAATACCGGTCATGATGGAAGCCTCTCCACCGGCCACGCCAACAGTCCGGCGGATATGCTAAACCGGCTGGAGACGCTGGTGCTGATGGGATTGGATATTCCACTGGCGGCCATTCGCCAGCAGATTGCCTCCGGCATTGATCTGGTGGTGCATCTGGGGCGTCTGCGGGACAAAACCAGAAAGGTACTGGAAGTCACCGAGGTGGGACAGGTGAAGGAAGGGAAAATAGAACTCCTGCCTCTCTATGTCTTCCAGGAGGAGGGAGAAAAGCAGGGGCGTGTAATGGGGCGCTTGACAGCCACCGGACACTCTCTGCAGGCAGTGGAAAAATGTAAGCGGGCGGGGGTGGTATTGTGAGAGATTACAAGGTGTATCCGTATTCCAAAAAGGAACTGCTTCAGTATAGCGCCATGGGAATGGCAGGAGCGTTTTTCATTCTGTATCTGTTCTACCAGAGCGTGCTTGTATGTCTGCCGCTTTCCCTTGCCGGTGCCGCCGCCTTTTTGAAACACCAGAAGGGGCAGTTGGCGGAAAAGGCAAAATGGCAGTTGATGGTGGAATTTAAGGACGCTATGGACAGCATGGTTTCTGCGCTCACCGCCGGATATTCCATGGAAAATGCAGTATCAGAGGCCTACCGGGATTTACAGCTGATGTATGGCCGGGAGACGGCTCTGTTGGGAGAATTAAAAAATATGGAGCAAAAGCTCCGCTTAAAGTACCCGCTGGATGAACTTTTACTGGATTTGGGAAGGAGGAGTGGGGAGGAGGATATTTTAGCCTTTGCGCAGCTCTACGCCACTGCCCGGAAAAGCGGTGGAAATCTTGTGAAGGTAATGAAGCGGACGGCAGACAACATTGGAGAAAAGATGGAGATTCAGCGGGAAATTCAGACCATGATTGCCGGAAAGAAAATGGAGGCGCTCTGCATGACCGTCATACCTTTGCTGATTATTCTGTATATGCAGATTTTTTCACCGGGATTTCTAGAGCCGCTGTATCAGGGACTGTCCGGACGGCTGATTATGACAGGTGCGTTGCTTGTTTATGGGGCGGCCGTTCTGTGGAGTCGTTCTCTGATGAAGATAGAATGTTAGGGGGTGGAGTATGAAAAATAGAAAGAAGAAGACTTTTAGAAAACGTGTCTCCCGGGATGGAGGTTTTGCGCCCTTGCTGTCTCCATTACTGGATCGGTTGTCACGCTGGGACAAGGGTACGATGGAATACATAAAGGCCCTTTATGCCAGGGGTAAAAAGGAGGTTATTTTCCGGGAAATATGGAAAAAGAGAATCCGGATTTTGGTGGTTTTGGCCATAATGGCAGTTCTGCTGTGGCTGTACTGCTTTATGGCGGAACCGGCGACAGGCGTCCTGTCTGAAGGACAATATGTGGTGCGCCAGCCGGAGGATGAGACAGTCCGGCTTTTGGTAAAGGGAAGCGATGGGGAGCAGGACTGGGAGCATCCCATTTCCTTCCGGGTAAAGAGCCGGCAATTTTCCAAAAAAGAAAAGGAACAACTGGAGCAGGAGGTGAAGCATTATATTGAAAAAAATCTTCCGGGCAAAAATGAATCACTGCAAAACGTAACGGATTCTTTGAATTTTGTTACGGAAGTGCCGGGAACGGAGGTTTCCCTGCAATGGGTATGGGATGAGGAATATATGCAGGCTTCGGGAGCCCTGATACCTGCCCACATTCCAGAGAGTGGTGCTGATACGGAGGTAATGGCAGAGGCGAAATGGAAAAACTGGAAAAAACCCTTTCACTTTTCCATCCATTTAGCACCGCCTGATTATACCAAAGAGGAACTGGCTGTTCAGGCAGTAAAGGAAGCCGTGTCCGGCGAACTGAAAACCAAATCCACAGAAGCGGTGGTAAAGCTGCCGGAGAAGGTGGGAGATACCCAGGTGACCTATCAGAGCGAGGAGGGAGGAAAGAGTTATCTGCCCGTATATATATTGATTTTTGTTATGCTGCTTTCACCCCTAATATGGCGGGAACAACAGAAGAAGAAACTGGCAGAGAGGGATGCACAACTGTTAGTGGACCATCCGGGTATTGTCAACAAAATTATGCTTCTGTTAGGAGCCGGATTGACGGTGAGAAAGGCGGTGGAACGGCTGGCAGAGGAATATGAACAGAGCCGGAAGAAGGGAGGAAAGCTCCGCTGTGGTTATGAGGAAATCTGCGTTTTATTGCAGGAAATGAGAGATGGAATGTCAGAGAAAAAAGCTTTGGAGCGGTTTGGCAGACGATGCCGCCTGCTGCCTTATCTGCGATTTTCCTCTGTCATTACTCAGAATCTAAAAAAAGGCTCAGAGGGACTGCTTGACATTCTGGAAAAGGAAGCCATGGAAGCGTTGGAACAAAGAAAGGAGCGGGCCTTGCAGCTAGGAGAGACAGTGGGTACAAAACTGTTGTTTCCTATGATGCTAATGCTTGGTCTGGTAATGGGAATCATTATGATTCCGGCATTTATGACAATGTAATAGAAGGGAGAGAAACATATGGGAAATCTGAAATTATTTTTACAGGAAGAGGACGCCATTGGCGTTGTGGAAATCATTTTAATTTTGGTTATTTTAATCGCACTGGTTCTGATATTCAAAACAAAAATCACAAGTGTCGTCAATAAAGCCTTTAAGTCATTTACCGATGACTCAACGACGATTATTGGGTAGGAAAGGGGGCAGTATAACGGTGTTTCTATCTCTGACAGGGATTTTGATTTTTGCCCTGCTGGGAACACTGTTAGAGACTGCCAGATACACAGTATGCCACAATCACGCCGCCAGGACTTTGCGCATGGCGGCGGAGGGGCTGCTGACAGAGTACAGCCGCCCTTTATATGAGAACTATGGTCTGTTTTTTATGGAAAGCGCTGGAACACCCTATGAGACCGTTATGGCGGAATACATAGGAGATACGTTAGAAGCAGCGGAAAAAGGGGATACGGATTTTTTACAGGGACAGCTTCAGGAAATTCAGGTGACAGAAAAAACCTATTCGGGAGACAATGAGGCAGAGGCCTTGCAACAGCAGGTTAACCAGTATATGGGGCGCAGGGTGACAAAGGAGCAGTTAAGTAAACTGCGGGAGCAGTCCCAGGCAGTGGCGAATACCGACACCCAGGCAAAGGAAATTGAGAAAACCGTGGAGGAGCAAAAAGAGTTAGCGGAACTGGACGAGCAGCTGTTAGTGCTGATGCGGCTGGTGGATGGCATATCCGTGGCCCGTGGAAAAATCTCCTGCGAGAATGAATTTATTAAAATGTTTGCCACCGGGGCAAAAAAGAGCCAGAATTTTGGCATAACCGAGCCGGTGGTGTGGGAAAAAATGAAAGGGAAGTTAGATGATACACCTGCCAGCTGGAGCAGTATGAAAAAAGAAACCTTTCTGGCCCATGTCAGAAAAGTTCACCGTCTGACAAAGCAGGCGATGACAGAGGCAGAGAAACTGTCTGCCGGTTATCAAAAAATCGCTGGGCAGGCAGGGGAATTTACAGAGCACAACCGAAAAATGAGCCAATTGGTGGAAAGCCTCTCTGTGCTTTCCGGCAATGAAAAGATATTGGCGGAGACCGAAGAAATTTTGCAACAAAAACTGGACGGGGAGAGAAAGCAGCGCCTGGCGTCCATCTGGAAAAATTATGATACCAGCCGTATTGTCTTTGACTACACAGGCATAAATGAGAGTGGAGGTGGTGAAAATCCCCTGGAGGTGTTATCTGCCTGCTGGGGGGATGGTATTCTCCGTCTGGTATGTGAGAACCCGGACAAAGTGTCGGAAAAGCAGGCAGCCAGCCCCGATACCTTTGCAAAATTGTATGGCGGGAAGGAGCCAGAGCCAGAGGACTACGGCGGGCGGGTGACCAAACTGGCAGAGGAAGAAGTCAGTCTGTCAGGCGTGGCAGGGGAGCTGGGAGATTATGCCATGGATGAGTTCTGTCTGGATTCCTATATACAGCACCAGTTTGGCAGTTATGTGAAAGAGGCGTCCGCTTCCAAATGGAAAACATCCCTCCAGTATCAGTGGGAGTATATTGTGGCGGGAAAGGCCTCGGATAAGGCAAATTTAGAATCGGTGTTAAACCGGATTCTGCTGATTCGCACAGTCGCTAACTTTGCAGCTATTTATAAGGACTCAGGAAAGAAGTCACAGGCATATGCAGCGGCGGCCGCCATAGTGGGCTTTACAGGATTAGAACCGCTGATACGTCTGGTACAGACCCTGATTCTTATTGTCTGGTCTCTGATTGAGGGGCTGGTGGATGTGGCCGGTCTTTTACAGGGAAGACATGTGCCAGTTATAAAATCCCCTGGTCAGATTTTGACGGAGTTTCCACAGATATTTCAAATATCCGGAAATGCCATTACCAGCCGGGCCAAAAAATTTGGGAAGGCGGAAAAGAAGTCTTTTGGATATCAGGAATATATGCTTTTATTTCTTGCTGTTACCGGACAGAGCACGCGGCGATATCGGATAATGGATATGATTCAGTGGGACATGATAAAGAATGGCTATTCGGAGTTTCAGCTGGCGACCTGCGTATCGGCTATCCGGGTAAAGGGTAATTTCTCTTTCCCTTCCCGGTTCTTCCGTCTCTCTGGTATTGAAAAAATGCTGGGACGTGACATTCAGAGTTATTCGTTTTCCTGTGAAATAGAAGCAGATTATCTGTAATCTCAAGGCGGGAAAGGGTATTCTATAAAAATAAAATAAAGTGGAGGATCAATCTAAATCTAAAAAATAATTTTAATCATTATCACAAAATTTATTTTTTCCATGTAAATAGGATACCCTTTCCCGTCTTGAGTCGGGGAAACAAAAGGAGAAGGGAGTGTGGACATGAAAGAAAGACAACCGGCCTCTCTGACCGTGGAGGCGGCACTGGTACTGCCGGTGTTTCTCTTTGCCATGATTCTGCTTTCCCATCTGGGCCTGTTAATCAAGTGCCAGGATGAAATGCAGTGGGCGATGACAAGGGTGGCAAGGGAGGCCTCCGCCGAATATGGCGCAAGCGAAAGCAAGATGTTGGAAAGCAGTGCATATTATCGGACTAAACTAAGTACCTATATGGGGGATGCCGGACTACCTATATCCTTGTCCGAATCTAAATTGTTGAAGGATGGAGAGGAAATTGATTTGATTGTCCGCTATCAGGTTACCCTGCCCTTCCGCCTTGGCTCTATTGGCAGATGCCAGTTTCGCCAGCGGGTACACACCCGGGCCTTTATCGGAGTGGAGAGCAGAGGCGGGGAGACGGATTCAAAGGATATAATTGTCTATGTGACAGAGACTGGGCGGGTATATCACAAAACCAGAGAGTGCACCTATCTGAAACTGAGCATATCCCAGATGAAATACATGGATATTGCCGTTTTGCGCAATGAGAGCGGAGGAAAGTATAAGCCCTGTGAAAGGTGCTGTGAAGGCAAAGCACTGACATCGGAGAGCCCGGTATGGATTACCAATTATGGAGACCGGTATCACGATACCCGTTCCTGTAGTGGAATTAAGCGGAGCATCCGGGAAATCAAACTGTCGGAGGCAGGAAGCCGGACTCCGTGCAGCAAATGTGGCAAGTAAAAAAATAAAAATATAGATATGCTGGAAAGGGAGGGAAAAATATGGAACAGACAGGAATGGTAATTGCGGGGGGTTATCTGGCAGTTATGGCGGTCATTGACCATCGGTATAAAAAAATCCCGGTGATGCCGGGAGTGGTGTGTATGGTATTTGTAGCATTGGCTCAGGTAGTAGCGGGAAGCCCTGTGAGGGAGTGGCTGCCCGGTGTGGGAATTGGCCTCTTTTTACTGATTGTCAGCCGGATGAGCCGGGGCGGCATAGGAGCGGGAGACGGACTGGTTTACCTGGTTACCGGACTGGCATTAGGATTTTTCCGAAATCTGGAGCTGTTAGTTATCAGTCTGCTCTTTGCCGCACTGGCAGGGCTTGGGCTGATGGTATTCCGAAAAGTGGGAAGAAAGCATGCCATGCCCTTTGTGCCTTTCACTGCTGTGGCTTATGGGATGGTGTTGATGATATGAATCGAAGGGTAAATGGTTATTACACCGTGGAGGCAACTTTTGTGGTCACCATCTGCATCTGGGTATTGGCGGCCCTGTGCTTTGGGGGCTTGTATATTCACGACCGGGCAGTGTTATCCTCCGCAGTGAATGAGATGACAGCGGAGTGGATTGAAAAGGAGGAGGTAAAAAAGAAGGACTGGGTAAAAACCGCCAAAAGCCAATTAAACGAAACCCTGTTTTTAATGCAGGTAAACCGTGTGGAGGCAGAGAAAACTCTGAGCGTCTGGAACATCCGGGTGCGGTATGAATTACCGGGAGCTCTGACATATCTGAAAAAAATCTGGTCAGAAAAAGTGTACGAAACAACCAGAGAGGATGTAAATCCGGCGGTATACAAATGGGATGTGGATATATGGAAGGAATAGAAGGGAGTTGGATTATGGAAAGGGAAGTATTGCAGGAGGGAATGGGCCGTTATCTGAAAATTACGGGGACGGCGGGAGAGAGAAGAAGCGACAAACTGTTTTCCTATCAGGAGCTAAAGGGCTTTCTGCCTCTGGAAATACAAAAAATCAATGGGGAGAAAGAGTATATATATGATATATCCGGCAGAATTTCTCTGGCACAGTATTTGTCACAGACGGATTTTACACTGGAATACATTGCCCGGCTATTCACACAGTTGTTTGACATGATTCATGTATTGGAGGAGTATCTTCTGAACGGGGATGGTCTTGTCATACAGGAGGAATATCTCTATGTTCAGAAAGATTCTGGTGAGTTAGAGGGCATCTACCAGTCAGGGCAGCAGCCGGGAGTGGTTCCGGCGGTGGGAAAGCTGTTGGAATTTATCATGGAGAAAATGAATCAGAAAAACCGGGAGCTGGTATTTTTTATTTATGGTATGCACAAGCTGACAAAGGAACCAGGGTGTACCAGAGGGATGCTGCAGGATTATGTAAAAAGGTCTGACAGCCAGGAGCATCCAGGACGGGAGTCGGTGGCAGAAAAGCCAGTGGAGATGGTTCCCTGCCAGGAGTATAAACCAAATCCTCTGGAAAAGAGAAAAAGACGTGATAAAATCATGGAGCAGATACCGGCAAAAAAGTATTTACTGCCAGGACTTTTTCTGGCCGCCGGGCTTTTGGTTCCGGTTATGCTGTGGCGGATGGGAATGTTTCAAAAGCCCCTGTCAGGGCAGATGGACTGGGGCAGGGCAGCAGGAGCCGCTGTATTTTTTCTTGGTGTGGCTGGTTATGGGGCCTGGAAAACTCTACCGGAGAGGGCAAAGAATGTGAGTCTGGAGGAGGAAGAAAGTGGATGGAAAAATGTGTGCCTGATTCCCCGAAGGGGAGCCGGTGAACCCATTCCAATTGCAGAGTTTCCCTGTCAGATTGGAAGAGAAGAAGGCCAGGTAGACGCTGTTCTCCGGGAGGAGGGGATTAGTCGTGTTCATGCCCGGCTCTTACAGGAAGGCGGCGAGGTGATGGTAATGGATGAGGAATCCGGCAGTGGGACATTTCATAATGAAGAGCGGCTGATTCCGTGGCAGAAAAAAAGATTACAGGACGGAGACCTTTTGCGTTTTGCCGGGGCAGAATATGTGGTAGAAATTACTCAGGCGGGATATGTCATATGATGGATGAACTGCTCTTGAAAATAGGCGCTGTCTGCCAGATTTACGGCAGTGTCAGGAGGCAGGCGGAGTGCCTTATCAGGAGAGACAGCGTACTCGTACAGACCCCGCAGGCAGGTATTACCCATGGGCTGTATGGCAGATATATCCAGAGAGGAAAACATTCCCAGAGTCTGACAGTCTGCCAAATCCAGATAAAAGCCGAATCCGCCACCCAGAAAAACGTCAGAAATTTCTTCTGGCTGTATGCCGGCAGTGTGGGACAATGTCTCAATTCCTGCGGCAATGGCGGCAATGGCTGGCTGCATGTTCCGAAAATCTTCGGCGGTAAAAAGAATCGGTGCGCCCTGGGCAGAAGGGGACAGCAAAAGCCCCTTTTCCGGGAAATGCCGGGTCAGAATGCCCTCTCTGTCCACATAGCCATGACGAAGCAGTTCGGCGCAGAGTGAAAGAGCCCCGGAACCGCACAGACCAATGGGAAGTTTGTTGCCAATGGTGGTAAGGGCGGGGCGTATGCGTTTTAACCGGACATGGCATATGGCGCCGGGAATACCGGGACAGCCACAGGAGAGACATCCTCCCTCAAAGGCCGGGCCGGCCGCTGTGGCGGCAGTGTATAGAAAACCCTGGTGCAAAAGAGCCATTTCTCCATTGGTTCCAAGGTCAATAAGCAAAGCGGAAGATGTATTTTCTGTCATGTGGCAGGCAATCAGACCGGCGGTAATATCTCCTCCCACAAAAGCAGAGAGCCATGGAAGAATCATGACACGGCAGGAGCCATGGGAGGATTCATAGGAAAAGGGTTCCGGGGAAACTTCCTGAATGGTAAAGGGGCTTGTGGCAAGAGGCGTGCAATCATAGCCCATCAAAAGGTGAATCATTGTGGTATTGCCCCCAATATAGCAGGAGTGGATGTCGCTTACAGACTGATGGTTTTGCCTGCAAAGCTGTTCGGTCTGGCCGGTAAGGGCACGGACAATGCTCTGCCGGAGAGCGGCGCCCTCTCCCTGACAGGAGGCCTGGATACGGGAGATAACATCTGCGCCGGAGGCAGTCTGTGGATTAGCAAATACCAGGGTCTGGCGGAGCGCACCGCTGGCACCGTCAATGAGTGCCAGCGCCACCGTCGTGGTGCCAAGATCGATTAAAAGCGTATCGCCAGAGCCGGGCTGGGGAATTCTATCCTCCAGGGCAATGCCAGTGAGACGGGTGTCGGTTTCCGGCAGGTCTATAGTAACCGGTTCCTTGGGAATAAGAGCGCAGTCAAAGGAATACCTCTTCCCGCTGCAATGGTGTCTGCCATGGCAGTTGCAGGGCAGGGAGTATCCCATCTCCTCTAAGAGAGTGAGAAGAGGTTTGGAGTTGTGTTTATCGGCTTTTACTGTGACAAACATAAGGCGTCTTCCTTTCCCGGATTCATTGACCGGCTTTTTGTTCTGTGTTACAATTTTAATCATAGCACAAAAAGGCGGAGAACGAAAGGTTTTGTCTGATAAACTCCGCACAGAAATGGGGTTAAATATGAGAGAGGAGCAGCAAAATAAAATTCCTGGTATTACCATTATTCTTGTAATAATAAATGTACTGGTATACGCATACGTGGAGTGGAACGGCTCCAGCTATGATACGGAATATATGATAAAAATGGGCGCTTTATGGGAGCCGCTTATATTGGAGGGCCATGAATATTACCGGCTGATTACGCATTTTTTCCTTCACTTTGGATTTGAGCATCTGGTAAACAATATGATTTCTCTTCTGGTACTGGGTTATGCGGTGGAACAGGTTTTAGGAAAAGTGAGATACATTATTTTATATTTTCTTTCGGGAATTCTTGCAGGAGTTACCTCAATCGTTTATAATGTAGTTGTCGGCAATGAATATACGGTTTCCTGCGGAGCATCTGGTGCGATATACGGATTGACCGGGGCGCTTTTGATGCTGTTGATTCTGGGGAACAAGGGCCGTCGCACTTCTGAGGTGCCAAGGTATCTTCTTTTTATCGGATTGAGTTTGTATAGTGGTATGGTTGATACCAGTATTGACAATGCCGCCCATATTGGTGGATTGATTACCGGGTTTGTTATTTGCCTGATAATGACGAGAAAGAAACGGATGGAGGTTTCCTATGAGAGTTAATATTTATTATGGCGGACGGGGACTGATTGATGACCCTACATTGTTTGCGCTGGAAAAAATCACAAAAGTGCTGGATGAATTGCGAGTAACTGTGGAACGATATAATCTGTATGAGGAAAAAAGAAATATCACCGTTTTGCCAAAGACTTTGAAGGATGCGGACGGTGTGATTCTGGCGGCTTCTGTGGAGTGGCTCGGCATTGGCGGGTTTTTACAGCAGTTTCTGGATGCCTGCTGGCTGTACGGCGACAAGGAAAGCATTTCACGCATCTATATGTTCCCGGTGGTTATGGCTACTACCTATGGGGAGCGGGAGGCAGAGTATTCCCTGATTAGGGCATGGGAAATGTTAGGCGGCGTTCCTATTGAAGGATTGTGTGCCTATGTGGATAACCATGTGGAATTTGAGACCAATGCGGAATACAATTTAATGATAGAGAAAAAGACAGAGGCCTTTTACCGGGCTATTTCCAAGAAAATGGTGGCATTCCCCAACAGTAGCATGCAGGTGAAAAAGACGGTGCTCCGAAGCAGCACCCCGCTGTTGACGCCACAGGAGAGCGAGCAGTTATCTGCCTATGTTTCCAATGATAACTATGTGAAAAAACAGAAGGAGGATATCGAGGAGCTTGCCAGTCTGTTTAAGGGAATGCTGGGGGAGGATGGAGACTCTGATGAGTATATCCGCAAGTTAAGGGAGAACTTCTATCCGATGGATGATTTAAAAGCGGTGTTTCAGCTGGATATAGAGGATAAAGGTTCTTCTCTGGTCATTGAGATTAATGAGGATAAGCTGAACTGTTACCGGGGGCCTTTAGAGGGAACGGCAGGAGCGAAACCGGATGTGACAGCCAAGTTAAAGTCCCAGGTGTTTTCCGATATACTCAGTGGTTCAAAAACCTTCCAGAGCGCCTTTATGCTGGGCGAGGTATCTGTCCAGGGGAATTTTAAGATTCTGAGAAATTTTGACACAATATTCCGCTTTTAGGGTAGCATGATGGCGCCATCATGTGAAATAGATATAAAAATATAAATGGAGGTAAGAAATGAAAGAAGATTGTATTTTCTGTAAGATTCTGGCGGGGGAGATTCCATCGGCTACGGTGTATGAGGACGATTCCTTTAAGGCGATTCTGGATGTAAATCCAGCGGCCAGGGGCCATGTCATTATTCTGCCGAAAACTCATGCGGCTAATCTGTATGAATTGCCGGATGAGGAGGCTTCCAAAATTATGGTGGTGGCGAAAAAGATTGCCATTGCATTGAAGGAGACCTATCACTGCGACGGCATCAATGTGTTGCAGAACAACGGAGAGGCCTCCGGCCAGACGGTGTTCCATCTTCATGTCCATGTGATTCCACGATATACGGGAGACACCGACACCATCAATATTGGATGGAAGCCGCAGGAGACGCCGTCGGATATGGCGGCAATAGTAGAAGAAATAAAAGCAAATCTGTAAGGGGGGCATTGGTGTGAAGCGAATCATACTTACCGGCGGAGGAACAGCAGGCCATGTTACTCCTAATATTGCATTAATTCCGGAACTTCAGGAAAGAGGATATGAGATTCACTACATTGGTTCAAAGACAGGGATTGAAAAGGAACTGATTAGTAATTTTGATATTCCATATTATGGTATTTCCTCGGGAAAGTTGCGCCGGTATTTTGACATTAAAAATTTTACTGACCCATTTCGAATTATAAAAGGATATGGGGAGGCAGAAAAATGGATTAAAAAAATCCAGCCGGATGTTATTTTTTCCAAAGGCGGATTTGTAACGGTGCCGGTGGTAAAGGCGGCGAAACGCCGTCATGTGCCATGTGTTTTGCATGAATCCGATATTTCACCGGGACTGGCCAACCGCCTGTGTCTATCATCGGCGACAGCCATATGTGCCAATTTTCCAGAAACACTGGAAAACCTGCCAAAAGATAAGGCTTATCTTACCGGTTCCCCGATTCGCAGTGAACTCTTTTCCGGGAATCGCCTCAAGGGGTTGGATTTTTGCGGCTTTACGGCTAATAAACCGGTGATTCTTGTCATTGGCGGCAGTCTGGGCTCGGTACGTGTCAATGAGGCAGTGCGGGAAATTCTTCCGCAGTTACTGGAGAACTATCAGATTATCCATTTGTGTGGGAAAGACAAGATAGACGAATCCCTGCAGGGAACCGAAGGATATGTCCAGTATGAATATATCCAGAAGGAGCTTTGTGATCTTCTGGATGCGGCAGACCTTGTGATTTCCCGTGCCGGAGCCAATGCCATCTGTGAACTGCTGGCATTGCATAAGCCGAATATTCTGATACCGCTGTCCTTAGAGGCAAGCCGCGGGGACCAGATACTGAATGCGGCTTCCTTTGAGAAACAGGGCTTTAGCTATGTTATTAAAGAGGAGGAGCTCACCAGCGAGGGACTCTTAGAGGCAGTGCGCCAGGTGGATGAGAAAAAGCAGGAATACGTGGCGGCCATGGTAGCCAGCAACCAGCAGGATGCGGTGAAGCGGGTTGCAGATATTATCGATGCAACGGCTCTTTCCGGGAAATCTGAAGAATAAGGGAAAGCATTGGCGAAAGAGGTCGCACGATTTTGTCGGAAGCGGGACAAACCCGCTAGGCAGATGCCTGTCCCATTGTTATACTGTTTTTGAGGAAAAAGGCTGAATACGGGCGGAACAACATGTCCGTAGGCCGGAACCTCAGAAATGGAGGGATTGGCATGGCGGAATTTTTGAATCATTATGGAGTGGTATATGGCGTTGCCCTGCTTTGCGTATTGGAGATTGCAGTAAAGGGGATGTTAGGCCATACCTACCGGCGTCTGATAAAGGCGGCGCGGGATATGGGCCATTCCAGGCACCGGCTGATTAATGCGCTGCGCATGAAATTTGAGACCTGTTACCAGTTGAAAATTGGGGTTCCCAATGTGGAGGTTTTTGTGGAAAAATATCTCCGGCATTACCGGGTTTTTGGATTATACATAAAGACCTGGGAGACCTTCTGTAACCAGTGTATGCTGCTTGCCATGATTGGCAGTTTTGGCGGTGGAATATGGGCTATGGTGCTGGATTTGGAGCGAAGTGTAATTTTTGCCAGTCTGTTTGCCGGAGTATTGGGAAATGGCATTATTCTTTTATTCGACTGCTTCTTTGGCATAGGAAACAAACTGGAAATACTCCGCATTGATATGATGGATTTTCTGGAAAATATCTATAAACCCCGGTTAGAGAACGAGACATTCCATACCCAGATGATGAAGGAATACCAACAGGAGTATTTTACGGAAAGTTGGGAGGAGCAGGGTGATTCGAGGCCATCGGAAAAGATAGTAAGTCTGATGTCAAGAGAAACGGAAACAGCTCCGGCAGAGGAATCGGAGCCGGAGAGGATGCTGTCTTTTGAATTTACCAAGGAAGAAGAAGAGGTGATTCGAGATGTTATCCGGGAATATATGGGATAAAGGTTGACAGGGAGAATCGCAAAAGGGTATAATTCAAGAAGAAGTGTCTATGATTCTACATATTAGGAGGATGAAGGAAATGGAAAAACATGTAACCTTTGATTATTCTCTTGCAGGTGGATTTATTCGGGATGACGAAATTCAGTCCATGGAGGCGGCCGTAGCCGTGGCAAGGGATACACTGGAAAACAAAAAAGGGGCCGGAAACGATTTTCTTGGATGGATTGATTTGCCGGTGGATTATGACAAAGAAGAATTTGCCAGGATTCAGAAGGCAGCAGAAAAAATCCAGTCGGATTCAGAGGTACTGGTGGTAATCGGTATTGGAGGTTCGTATCTGGGTGCCCGTGCGGCCATTGAATTTTTGCGCCACTGCTTTTATAACAGTGTGGACAAGTCCGTGCGCAAAACTCCGGAGATTTATTATGCCGGCAATAGCATCAGCGGCACCTATCTGGCTCAGCTGGTGGAGACCATTGGAGACAGAGACTTTTCCGTTAATGTAATCAGTAAATCCGGCACGACCACAGAACCGGCCATTGCGTTCCGTGTATTTAAGGAAATGCTGGAGAATAAATATGGCAAAGAGGAAGCGGCCAAACGCATTTATGCCACTACGGATAAGGCCAGAGGAGCCTTAAAAGGTCTGGCAGATGAGGAAGGCTATGAGACCTTTGTTGTTCCGGATGATGTGGGAGGACGTTTTTCCGTATTGACAGCCGTAGGACTTTTACCAATTGCGGCCAGCGGCGCAGATATCAGCAAGTTAATGGAAGGCGCCCAGAGTATGAGAAAGCTCTGCCTGGAAACTCCGATTGAGAAAAACGATTCCATTTTATATGCGACTGTCCGCAACATTCTTCACCAGAAGGGAAAGAGCGTGGAAGTGCTGGCGAACTACGAGCCGATTTTCCACTATGTAGGCGAGTGGTGGAAACAGCTTTACGGCGAAAGCGAAGGAAAAGACCAGAAGGGTATTTTCCCGGCTTCGGTAGACCTGACTACCGATTTGCATTCCATGGGCCAGTTTATCCAGGATGGCGCCCGTATTATGTACGAGACGGTTATGGAACTGGAAAAACCGGCATTGGATATTACCATTAAGAAAGAGGACAAGGATTTGGACGGCCTGAACTATCTGGCCGGTAAGACCATGGACTTTATCAATAAGAGCGCCATGAAAGGAACCCAGCTGGCTCACACCGACGGTAATGTGCCAAATCTTGTGATTCGCATTCCGGAGCAGAATGAATTTTATCTGGGCGAGTTGTTCTACTTCTTTGAATATGCCTGTGGCATCAGTGGTTATATCCTGGGCGTGAATCCGTTTAACCAGCCAGGTGTGGAAAGCTACAAGAAGAATATGTTTGCCCTGCTTGGAAAACCAGGCTATGAAGATTTGAGTAAAGAATTACTGGCAAGACTGGGCGACTGATATAGTACCATCTTGACAGCAAAAGACAATATAGTAAACTATCTTGCATAAAATGTTTATAAAAATAAAGGAAGCCTCCGCCATTTCATATGGCAGGGGCTTCCTTTTATACTCTTACATTCTTTGCAATTACTCTGCAGCAATAGCACCTGTCGGACAGGAAGCTGCACAGGCACCGCAATCCAGACATGTGTCTGCATCAATTTCGTAATGAGCATCTCCTTCGGAGATGGCACCTGCTGGACAGTCTGCTGCACAAGAGCCACAGCTGATGCAGGCATCAGAAATTTTATAAGCCATTTTTGTATCCTCCTTTATATATTGAACATACACACATCATAATACAAAATGGGGAAAAAAACAAGTAAAATTTGTACTTAATGGCAGGTTGGGAAAAAGACTTGATAATTTGTCCCCTAAATGATAAAATATACTAATCTATTGTATTATAAAGGAGACCAGCCATAAAAAGTCAACCCTGAATTAGTAAAATGTTAAATTTTTATTAAATCTGTAACCTTTTGGCTGTCCCGAGAGTCATATATTATAGAGGGGGCTTATTACACGATTGAAAATGCAAAGGAGATGTTTCAATGAAAAGTACGAAAAGAGTATGCCAGCAATTACTGGGAGGAGTCTTCGCAGGCTCCCTGATGGCGTTCGGAGTTTTAGGAGTGAACCTACCCGCTGAGGTAGAAATAAAAGCAGATGCTGCCGCCGTTCATACGGCGATGACAGAAGAGCTGACCGCCAAAAGAAGCCAGTTCACTAAGCAGTTCGCCATGTCCGATGGCAGTTTCACCGCCGTAACCTACTCCATGCCGGTACACTACAAAAAGAACGGTAAATGGAAGGAAATCAATACCACCCTGAAAAAATCAGGAAAGAAAAATTATAAAACCAAATCCACTGACTTAACCATTCAGGTATCCAAAAAGGCAAATAAAAAATCTGTCATTTCCTTAAAACGAAAAAAGAACCGTTTATCTATTGCTCTTACAGGAAAAAAACTCAAAGCATCCAAAGCCAAAATCAGCAATCCGAAGAAAAAGAAAAAGACCGATGTGTTAAACCAGAACACCGTTACATATAGAAAGGTACTGAAAAATACCAGCATTTTCTATGACATCTTCCCGGAAAAACTCCAGGAGACTGTCTCCGTCACGAAGAAGCAGAAACAAAAATCCTTGTTCTTCAAACTCGACAGTGGCAAACTGAAGGTAAAAGTAAAGGGCAAAAAGGTCTATTTCAAGACGAAAAAGGGAAAGACCAAATATACCCGCCTGAGCACCATGATGACCGATGCGAAAGGCGTCTCTACAACCAAGGCCAAACTTTCCTATAACAGGAAAAAGAAGGTGCTGAAAGTAACACCAGACAAAAAATGGTGGAACAGCCAAAAGAGAAAATTTCCGATGGAAATCCGTACTACCTATATTACGGACAAGCACACCAGAGACGTCAAGGTGGGTGCGGCCTATGCCGGTGCCCCAAACAGCAATTTCCGTTATGACAAGTCCCTGTTGTTACAGGCAACCAAAAGCGTGGCGTTTACTAAAATGACCCGTCTGGCAGAGCTTCGCCAGTCAAATGTCCAGATTCGGGATGCCGCTCTGCATGTAAAGAGCGAAAAGACTCTCAAGTTAGGAGCCGGAAAGACCTTTGACATCGGTGTACATAAAGTAATGCAGAACTGGAGTGGTAAGAAGCTGACCTATAACAACCGTCCTGCCTATGAAGCATCGGCATCCGCTGTCTTTGGAATCCAGAAAAAAGGGAACTATCAGTGCGACGTCACCGACATTGTAAAGGCATGGTATGGGGGAGAGGCCAACTATGGTGTGGCCCTTGTGGCAGACAACTCCAACCGCTCCTATCAGGCGAAGTTGGACCGAACCCCATACTTTACCGTGCACTATGAAGTGGTGGGCTTTGAAGGTGCCGTGGAGCTGAAGGAGAATCAGGATATCACCAGAGAGGTAGTAACCGCAGGACAGGAAAACTACTATTACTTCGATGCCAAACCGGGCATTGCCTATGACC
>JAFLTB010000051.1 GCA_022510605.1 Lachnospiraceae bacterium | reverse complement strand
GAGGTGGGAAGCTGCTCCAATTTAGGAGATGCCCAGGCCAGACGGCTGAAAATCCGTGTTGTGGGAGAGGGAGGAAAATATTTTGCCCATACTCTCAACAATACGGTGGTGGCGCCGCCCCGCATGCTGATTGCCTTTTTGGAAAACAATCTGAATGCCGACGGCTCCGTAAATATTCCGGAAGCCCTTCGTCCTTACATGGGTGGCAAGGGAAAAATAGAAGTGCCAACAAATAATTGACACAGGAAAATGTTACAGTAGGGACTGCGTAGGTGGTACGATGGCGCCATCGTGTCATCGTGCCAGTCCCTATTTCAAATATCTGATAAAAAGGGACTTTAAGAAAAGAAAGGGTGAAAGCGTATGATAATGTACATAAGGAAAAGAGTGGGTCTGTTGCTCCTTGTCTTTGGGGGGTTCTTCTTCCTGCCGGCAGCGGTTCAGGCAGAGCCGGTATCGGCAAAGACTGTAACGGAGACAGAGGCAGGAGCAGGGGAGGAACAGGAACTTCCCATTGCCTATCAGCTCTATCTGGGCCAGAAGGTGCCACTGGCGGATTTGCCAGAGGGGGAGGTTATTCTTAGTAATGAAAAGGTGGTTCGGCTTTCTGCTGACAAGATCGTTACCGCCATCGGTGTAGGCCGGACGACCATATCCGTCCGTCACGAAGGGGAGACAGTTCTTTACTGTACCATAGAAGTCAGGGCCAATGAACTGCTGGCAGGATTGACTTTTTCTGCCCAGTCCTATCCGCCAAAGGCGGTGGGCTCCGGTACTTTCAGTGTGGCTGCCCCGGCTTTTGCAGGCATGTCCTGTCAGTATACTTCCGGCAATGAAAAAATTGCCCGGGTGGACAAAGAGGGAATGGTTACTCCTGTAAGGGCTGGAACAACAGAAATTCATGTGGAAGTTACGGACTCCTATGGCGGAGTATATCATTTTACCATACCGATTCAGATTATTGAGCCCCATTTTGACAGGAACAAAATGAATCTGGCGAAGGGGTGTGAATTTACACTTTTGCTGGCGGATACGGCGGGGGGACAAGCAGTATATTCCTCTTCGGATGCCAGTGTGGCAGCAGTAAAATCCTCCTCTGCCCAGGGTGTGTCCTTTCAGGCTAAGAAAGAGGGCAAAACGGTCATTACCGCTTCCATATATGGTCTGACGATTTCCTGTACCGTCACCGTCACCGATCCCAAACTGAAGGTGCAGTACGGGTTTTATCAGAAAAAGAAAAGCGTGAAATTAAGTGTAACAGGCATAAACAGTAGCAGCATCCAGCAGTGGAGCAGTGCGGACACGGCAATTGCTACAGTAAACAAAAATGGTACAGTCAGGACAAAGAAACTGGGCAGTACCATTATTAGCTGCCGGGTGGATGAAAAGGAACTGGAATATTATCTGGCAGTCAGCACAAAGACCGCCGTGAATGCCATGCGCTGGGGCTATAAGCAGCTGGGGAAAAAGCATTACAGCCAGGCCAGACGAATGAGCAAAAATTACTTTGACTGTTCTTCCTTTGTGTACCGATGCTACCGGGCAGCAGGAAAGTACCTGGTGCGCCGCGCCTCCTGGGCGCCGGTGGCGGCGGAGATTGGCCATTATTATGTGGGGAAGAGAAGGCAGATAAAAGGTTCAAAGACTTATAATCCGGACAAACTCCGGCCGGGCGATTTAATCTGTTTTGGTGGAAAGCATGCCAGACGCAATGGACGGTATATGCGGATTTATCATATTGCCATGTATATTGGCAATGGCAAGACCATAGAGAGCAGTTCCACTTATAATAATGTGGTAATTCGTGACCGGGGTATCATTCGGACAAGGGATGTGCCGGTTGTGGTACGCCCATAGGTAAGAAAAGCAATAATCCCTGAAATAGTTGGAGATAGAGGAATCTGTCCCGGCGGTTTCAGGGATTTTTTTCGTATAAATGGAGTAAGCAAAAGTCCCGTTGCATCTTGACAGGGGCTTTTGTCCTGTGTTACACTGGGGTTCCTTTCGAAAGGAAAACACACTATATAGTATTAAAAATAAAATAATTACACTATATAGTGCAACCAAGAGGCAATAACCTAGACAATAGTATAAGGGAGGAATCTGTATGAGAAAAAAATCATATAAAAGATGTGTAGTAAGGAAGAAACTCCGGCAGGTCATGGCAGTATTGTTGCTTTTTGCTTTGTGTGCCGGGAGTATGCCTGTGCCGGTTCGTGCCGCCAGTGAAGAATACATCTGCCGTTATCTGGTAAATGGAGGAAGTGTAATGTATTGTTATACTCCGGACGAAGCGTTTCGAAACTGTTATCAGAAAGGTGGAAGTATCTATTTTTTAAGGGACTTTAATTTAAACATGCTAAATACCTTGAATTATGCCCATATTGGCGAGAATGTTACCATTTCCATAGGAGATGGGGTTACGTTGACAATTGGAGAGTACGGTCTGCAGATGGATGGCACCATAAATGTATATGGTACACTGGATATGCAGAGCTCAGAAGGCATTCTCTGGGGAGAGGGAAAGGTGATTACCTATGGAGGATGCCAGTACAAAAAAAGAGAGTATGAGATTGAAAAAAAAGGCGAGGTATGCTTGACGGCCAAGGACATTACCTATGGGCAAAGCCTGGCAGAGGCCGAAATACCGGAGGATTATGTGAATTGGATAAGTTCCATTGAAGGAAAATGGGAATTTGTCCGGCAGGATTTGGTGCCGCAGGCAGGAACCAGAAACTATGATGTTATATTCCAGCCCAAATATCCTATGACTTATGAGGAAAAGACCTTTCCTTTCAGTGGAAGCCTGTCGGTCCGACAGGCGGTGCCGAGGATGAAACGGTATGTGATACCCACCCTGCACTATGGAGAAAAACTTCTGGACATTCAGCCGGAGTATAGTTTTGCAAATCCTGTTACCGGGGAGGAAATAGATGGTGAGTTCGTCTTTGAGACAGAAAACGGGTCAGTCGACCAGATAGGAGAACAGAATGTGACGGCGGTGTTTACCCCGACAGATGCCAATTATAGTACCGTCAGACAGTATGTGAAAGTGAATGTGGTGCCGGTGGAGCCAGAAATACGAATCGAGCCTCAGGCCAGAATTCAGGGAAACTATGGACAGACCTTGAAGGATATTCCCCTGCTCGCAGGAAAGTGTATTAATCCATACACTGGTGTTGAGGTTAAAGGAAGCTGGGAATGGAAGGACTCCGACCAGCGGTTGAGATTGGGAGAACATACCTATTCCGTGTTGTTTGTACCAGAACAGAGTGGGTATGAAATGCGGGAGGAATTAGTATCTGTTACCACCCTGCCCAAAGTGATGGAGGATATTTCCTGGCCGGAAAGTTCTGCCATTACCTATGGGGAATCTCTCTCTGAATCGGAGCTCTCCTTTACCAGGAACGAATATGGAACCTTTGCCTGGGCAGATGAGAGGGAACGGCCGGGAGTGAAAAACAAAGGGGCACAGGTCGTGTTTACTCCGGCAGATACAGATATTTATGACTGGAGCCGGCTGGCCGGGTACCGGGAGGAAGATAAGACGGTAGTATTTACTATTCCGGTACAGGTGAAGCCACAGACAGGTATCCTGCCCGAGTTGTCTGCCGGTACGCTGACAGAAGGGGAGACACTGGCGAAAGCCTCTCTGCATATAAAGCAGGACGGTGCTGGTGGCAGTGTCAGTACGGGCAGTGCCGGTACTGTAGTATGGCAGAATCCGGATACCAGCATCACCCGGTCTGGCCATCAGACGGCTCTTTTTCTGCCGGCGGACCGGGATAATTATGACTGGGCCTTTTTTGAACCAGATGCAGAGGGGTGGATTGCCATACCGGTATTTGTAGAAGTAAAGGCAAAGGAAATTTCCGGGACAGGAGAGAAGGGGAAGGATGGTCCCAAAACAGAGACTCCCCCGGATGAAACTACGAATCAAAAGCGCTCAGTGGAATCATCGGATTTTCTGGAAATCAGTGCGCCGGTGATTATTACCAAAATGGCAGACAAACTTTCTACTATACAGCGGGCAAAGACTGTAAAGCTTCAGGGAAAAACCGGGATTCAGGACATAACCCGCAAAGGCAGCAGAGCCCGAATTGTCTGCCGGAAGGTAAAAAAGGTAAAATATGAAGTGCAGTATAGCCGGAACAAAAAAGGAAAATCAGCCAAAAAGAAATGGTTTTCCAAACCAGCCTTTGTGATACGGGGACTGGCCGCAGAGAAGAAATACTACTTCCGTGTGCGGATTTGGAAAACCGTAAATGGACGCCGGGTGTATGGAAAGTGGTCCAAAAGGAAAAGAGGCTGACGCCTCTTTACTCCTAATATTTCATATCTTTCAAAATATCACAGAAATCAAAAGTGGCAAAATAGTCCTGTGGTGTTTCGCCGCGGCGAATCATCTGGATGCTGCCGTCTTCTTTCAGAAGAAGTTCCGGTGATTTCAATTTTCCATTGTAGTTGTAGCCCATAGCATAACCGTGTGCGCCGGTGTCATGTATCACCAGATAATCACCCACGTCAATTTGAGGAAGCATACGGTCCACAGCAAATTTATCATTGTTTTCGCAGAGAGAACCAGTCACGTCGTACTTGTAATTGCAGGGCTCGTTCTCTTTGCCGAGGACAGTGATATGATGATAAGCGCCGTAGATGGCCGGGCGCATTAAATCACAGGCACAGGTATTCAAACCTATATATTCCTTATAAATGTGCTTCTGGTGAATGCACTGGGTCACCAGCTGTCCGTAAGGTCCAAGCATGAAACGGCCTAACTCGGTAAAGATTGCCACATCACCCAAACCGGCCGGTACAAGAATTTTTTCATACTGCTTGCGGACGCCCTCTCCAATTATCCGGATATCGTTTGGCTCCTTGTCCGGAGTGTAGGGAATACCAATGCCGCCGGAAAGATTGATGAAGGTAATATGTGCGCCAGTTTTTTCTTTCAGTTCAACAGCCAGTTCAAAAAGAATCCCGGCCAGAGTAGGGTAATACTCATTGCTTACCGTGTTGCTGGCGATAAAGGCGTGGATGCCAAAATTTTTGGCTCCTGCCTGCATAAGTTTTTTGTAGCCGTCTATCATCTGCTCCTTGGTAAAACCATATTTGGCGTCACCAGGGTTGTCCATGATATCGGTGCCAAGTTCAAAGACGCCGCCTGGGTTGTAGCGGCAGCAGATGGTCTCTGGAAGGCCCAGTTCCTTCTCTACAAAGTCAATGTGGGTATAGTCATCCAGATTGATATAGGCACCCAGTTCCCAGGCTTTCTTATATTCTTCCATAGGAGTGACATTGGAAGAAAACATAATGTCCTCTCCTGTGAAGCCGCAGGCTTCGGAGAGCATTAACTCCGTCAGAGAGGAGCAGTCTGCACCGCAGCCCTCCTCCTGCAGGATTTTAAGAATGAATGGGTTTGGCATAGCCTTTACGGCAAAATATTCACGATAGCCTGGATTCCAGGCAAACGCTTCTTTTAAGGCCCGGGCATTTTCCCGGATGGCCTTTTCGTCATAAATATGAAAGGGGGTAGGATAGGTTTTCTCAATATCCTTTACCTGTTCCAAAGTAAGAATCGTAGATTTATTCATGGTTTCCTCCGTTCCGCTGTCATGTTTTGTCACATTTTCCAGCGCTTATTAGTATAGAAGTTTTTTGTCTGGCTGTCAATGCGGCATTTATATAAAACAGGGAATTTTTCTGGTGAAGAAAATTTTTTCGGCAAATAAATTTTGAAAAAAGTTGAAAAAAACAAATGTTTGCCTTATAATCGTAAAAGGAAAAAGAATTGGTTCCTCTGGGGACTTTTTTCAGTAAAGAAGGAAAGGGTAGCAGGCAGATGAGTAATTATAGTGGAAGCGATATTGTAGTTTTAGAGGGATTGGAGGCAGTCCGTAAGCGTCCGGGTATGTATATCGGAAGTACCGGCACCAGAGGACTCCATCATATGATATGGGAAATTCTGGACAATGGTATTGACGAGCATCTGGCTGGTTTTTGTGATGAACTGCATTTGACGCTGTTAAAGGATGGCGGCGTTGTCATCGAGGATAACGGACGGGGTGTGCCTGTAGATTTGCACCCCACCCAGAAGATACCCACTGTCCGCGTGGTTTACACGATTCTTCACGCTGGAGGTAAATTCAATAGTGACGTCTATAAAGTGTCCGGCGGTCTGCACGGTGTGGGGGCATCGGTAGTCAATGCTCTGTCCAGCCGGCTTTTTGTGGAAGTGCGCCGGGATGGGAAAATATATCGGGATGAGTACAAAGACGGCGGCCATCCAGTGACGAAACTGGAAAAGGGTTTACTGCCAGTGGTGGGAAAATGTACGAAAAGCAATACGGGAACCAAGGTTACCTTTTACCCGGATGACACAATTTTCGAGACCGTGGAATTTAAGCCGGAGACCATTCGTAAAAAGCTAAAAGAGATTGCTTATCTGAATAAAAATCTGAAAATTGTATTTAAAGATGAAAACACCGGGGAGGAACAGGTATATATAGAAGAATTTGGCATCCAGAGTTATGTCAGCTATATCAACCGGGATGCGGCGGTGCTTCATGACGATGTCATTTATATAGAGGGAAAGCGGGAGGATATTGAGGTAGAGGTGGCCTTCCAGTACACCCAGAATTACAGCGAGCAGATTAACGCCTACTGCAACCGTATCAACGTGGCAGACGGCGGCACCCTGGTGACAGGCTTTAAGACGGCTCTGACAAGGGTGATGAACCAGTATGCCAGAGAACTGAATTTTCTAAAAAACAATGAGGAAAACTTTGACGGTAAGGATATCCGGAACGGGCTGGTGGCCATTGTCTCCATTAAGCATCCGGACCCGCAGTTTGAGAGCCAGACCAAAAATAAGCTGGGCAACACCGACGCCAAGACAGCAGTGGATGAAGTGTTTGCCTTAGAGGCCCAGCGGTATCTGGATAAAAATGTAGAGGTGCTGAAGCGGATTCTGGAAAACATTCACAAATCCTTCAAGGCCCGGACAGCCAGTGACAAGGCCAGAAAGAGCGTGATGAAACAATTGCTGGATGTGGACACCAAGAGTAAGTTGGCGGCCTGTTCATCCAAAAAATCCGAAGAATGTGAAATTTATATTGTGGAGGGAGATTCTGCCGGCGGTACCGTAAAGACTGCCAGAAATCGGAGAACCCAGGCGGTACTGCCGCTCCGGGGTAAAATTCTGAACGTGGAAAAAGCGCCCCTTGAAAAAATTCTTGTCAACAATGAGATTAAGACCATGATTGCCGCCTTTGGCTGTGGGATTGGTGAAAACTTTGACATTAAGAAACTGCGCTATGATAAAATTATCATTCTTACCGATGCCGATGTGGACGGTGCTCATATCAGTACCCTGCTTTTGACCTTTTTCTACCGTTTTATGCCGGAGCTGATTTATCAGGGCAAGGTGTACCGTGGACTGCCGCCGCTGTACCGGGTGGCTTACGAGGACACTGTAAAGAAGAAAAAACAGCGGGTAACGGAGTATCTGTTTAACGATTTTGAACTGGAAAAATTCCGGAAGACCGGAAAAAAGATATTGGACTTACAGCGTTATAAAGGTCTGGGGGAGATGGATGATACCCAGCTGTGGGAGACCACACTGGACCCGGACAGCCGTATTCTGGCCCAGGTTTCCATCAGTGACACCGTGGAGGCGGATGAGGTGACGGATATGCTTATGGGCAGCAATGTGCCGCCGCGCCGCCAGTTTATAATGGAAGAAGCAAGATATGCCAATCTGGATATTTGATGGGAGGAATCAAGAATGAGCCAGAATACAGATAATATAATTCAATTGGATTTTTCAGAGGAAATGAAAACCTCCTTCCGGGATTATGCCATAAGCGTTATTGTGTCCCGTGCGGTTCCTGATGTCCGGGATGGATTAAAGCCGGTCCAGAGAAGAATTTTATATGCCATGAAGGAACTGGGGCTGTCTCCGGACAAACCCCATCGAAAAAGCGCCCGTATTGTTGGCGATACCATGGGTAAATACCATCCCCATGGCGACAGCTCTATTTACGATGCCCTGGTACATATGACGGAGGATTACTCTCTGAATGCTCCATTAGTGGACGGCCATGGCAATTTTGGCTCCATCGACGGAGACGGGGCGGCGGCCATGCGTTATACTGAGGCCAGACTGTCACCGGCGGCCATGACGATGTTAGAAAATCTGGAAAAGGGACTGGTGCCTTTTGCACCAAACTTTGACGACAGCGAGAAGGAGCCTGAGGTACTGCCGGCCATGATTCCCAATCTGCTCATTAACGGCACCACAGGTATTGCGGTGGGTATGGCCACCAACATTCCACCCCACAATCCGGGAGAGGTCATAGACGCTGTCATTGCCTATATGGACCGGCCGGGAATCTCCGTGGACAAGCTGATGGACTATGTGCCGGCCCCGGACTTTCCTACCGG
Organism: Lachnospiraceae bacterium; assembly: GCA_022510605.1. Lineage (GTDB taxonomy): Bacteria > Bacillota > Clostridia > Lachnospirales > Lachnospiraceae > Eubacterium_F. The sequence goes on along the minus strand of JAFLTB010000051.1, from coordinate 12,569 downwards.
GGGAATCATTGTCAATGCTTCTGAGATGCGGGAACTATATGAAAAGGGAGAGGGGAAGATACGCCTTCGTGCCAAAACCGAAGTGGAAAAGGGGGACAATGGCAGAAAGAACATTATTATTACCGAAATCCCCTACACCATTTCCGGCAATAAAGCCAAGCTGGTGGAGAACCTGGCAAATTTAGCCAGAGAAAAGGTTTTTGATGAAATTTATGATGTCCGGGACGAATCCTCCAAGGAGGGCGTACGCATTGTCATTGAAGTAAAAAAAGACCGTGACATTGAAAATCTGTTAAACGGTTTATATAAAAAGACCCAGATGGAGGATACCTACGGCGTCAATCTGCTGGCTATTAAACCATCGGAGAATGGAAATGGGGAGCCAAAGGTATTCAACTTAAAATCCATGATTGAGGAGTTTGTCCTCTTTCAGGAGGACTTATATACCAGAGAATACCAGTTTTTATTGGCCAAAGCCAAAAAGAGACTGGAAATTGTAGAAGGTCTGATGAAGGCCACCGATGTCATCGATTTGATTATCGAAATTCTGAGAGGCTCCTCCTCGGTGAAGCAGGCAAAGGCCTGTCTCATTGAGGGGATTACTGCCGATATAAAATTTAAGAGTGCTGCTTCGGAAAAGCAGGCAAAAACACTTTTATTTACTGAGAATCAGGCAGATGCCATTTTAGCCATGCCTCTCAGCAAGCTCATTGGCCTGGAAATTTTAAAACTGCACGAAGAAAACGATACACTTCTTGCTTCCATTGCCGATTATGAAAAGGTGCTTTCCAATGTAAAGGAATTGTATAAGGTAATTAAGGGGAGGCTCCGTGAATACAAAAAGCAGTTTGCCACAGCCCGCAGAACCATGCTGACGGATGCGGAAGCCAGCGCCTATGTGGAGAAAGTCGTAATAGAAGATATTTATATCTGTATTGACCGTTTTGGGTATACTAAGGCGGTGGATGCGGCAGCCTTTAGTCGGGCCGGCGAAGACGCCAAAAAAGATTTTTCCTATATTATAAAGGTAAAAAATGTTGATAAACTCTGTATTTTTACCAATACAGGCAGTATGCACCAGGTCAGGGTAGATAAAATCCCGCGCTGCCGGATGAAGGACAAGGGCACATTAATACATTCCCTCTGCAAAATGGAAAATCAGGACGAGGGACTGCTTTACGTGGGATTTGAAGATTTGTTTGAATCCATGCTTATGTTTACCACAAAAAGCGGGTATATTAAGTTAGTGTCCGGTGTGGAGTTTGAGACCGCCAGGCTGCAGGTGGCGGCCACCAAACTGGATGCCGGGGATGAACTGGTGGATGTTTCCCTGCTTACTGCCAGTGAGGTGCTGGCAGGAACGAAGAAGGTAATTCTTTTGACGGATCAGGGACTGTCCTTAGGCTTTCCGATTAGCGATGTCAGTGAATTTAAAAAGACCAGCCGGGGTGTCAAGGCCATTTCCCTGGACAAAAAAGATTTTCTTGTGTTTGCCACGGCTGTAGAGCCATCGGCAGAGACCTTTACCTATAATGGAAAGACACTGAGTGCAAAGCGGGTGCGCAACCGAAAGAGAGCGGCGAAGGGGCAGAAGGCCACGCTGGAATAGGGCAGCCGGCTACGCTGGAATAAGGTGGTCGGCAGAATGAAAGGGCAGAATGAAAAAAGATTTGGAAAAAGGCTAAGGTATCTTCATTAATGTCCGATAAATATAGTAAGGAACGTTACATTAGTGTTTCTAAAGTTGGAAGAATGGAGGAAAGAGTTATGAAAATTGATGCTTATATGCAGGTAAATCAACTCTATAATACCAACAAAACCAGAAAGAATACAAAGCCAGGAAAAGAAAGCAGCAGAGATTCACTGGAGATTTCCAGTTTTGGCAGTGCATACCAGGTTGCAAAACAGGCTGCAAGCCAGGGCTCCGATGTACGGGCAGACCGTGTAAAGGAGATTCAGGCTCAGTTGGCGTCTGGCACCTACAATGTGACAATTGAGGATGTGGCAGACAAAATGGCAGACCGGTTACTTTCTTAGTCCGAACGGGAGGAATTTCATTTGGCGAGTTTGATGGAAGAGTTGATTGACACCTTAAGTTCTGAGGAATTGCTCTACAGGGAGTTGATTCCTGTAGGAGAAGAAAAAACGCGGGCAATCATAGCCAATGATTTGGATTCTTTACAGGAAATAACGGTTCGGGAACGCGAGTTGGTGGATAAAACCGCCGCCCTCGAAAAAAAGCGGGAACAGGTAGCAGTGGATATTGCTACTGTTCTTGGCCGGGACCCGAAGACGATTACCTTAGAGCAGATTGCCCAGGCCTTGAAAAATCAGCCGGATGATCAGGCAAAGTTACAGGAGGTACATGACCGATTACGGAGAACGGTGACACGCCTCCAACAGATAAACAACCAGAACAAAAACTTATTAAAAGAATCCATGGAAATGGTAGAATTTAATATGAATGTGATTCGGAGTACACGGATGTCCTCGGGAAGCAGTAATTATTCCAGCGACGCTTCAGAAGTTGCCGGAATGGCACCACAGCATGGAATGTTTGATGCCAAACAGTAGGATGGCGGCAGAGAGAAAGGCTGTCATCCTGCCGGAATACGATTCCTGACATCGGTGTACTTTTTTGGATTATAGAGAAGAAAGGAGCTGCGAAGATGGCAAATTTATTGACAAGTTTTAATGCCGGAGTATCCGGTTTGCGTTCTGCACAGCAGTCGCTGTATACGGCGGGACACAATCTTGCCAATGCGCAGACAAGAGGTTATACGAGACAGCAGACAGTCGTAACAGATTCCTTTTATCGAAACAGTCTTGGTATATATGACAATATACTGCAGGTGGGAACAGGAACCAATATTGTTACCACCAGACAGATTCGGAATGTCTTTTTGGATGAGCAGTATCGTCTTCAGGTAGGACGAGAGGCCTTTTACGAGATAAACCGTGATACTGTATGGTCAATTTATGACATGTTGGGAGAGCTTGACGGACAGAATTTCCAGGGCAGTATTAACGAATTAGAAGAAATGCTTGGCAAGTTCGCTCCTAGTTGTGAGGATGTCGTTTACAAGGCAGAACTGGCATCCATCGCCAGCCAGTTTATCGAGAGGGCTCAGGTGCTGCAGAAGGACTTGAACGATTATCAGACTAGTCTGAATAAGGAAGTAAAGCGGCAGGTGGATGCCATTAACGATATTGTGACAGAAATTCGTGACCTGAATAAAAAGATACGGAAATATGAGGCTGTCGGAGAATCGGCCAACGATTACCGGGACAGCCGGAATGATTTACTGGATCAGTTATCGGAGTACATCAATTTTGAAGTACAGGAGCAGGGTGACGGTACGATTATGATATATTCTGAGGGCGGCTTTCTTCTGGATGCCACCAATCAGTATTATCTGTCCACAGAATATGAGAGCCCTACCTCCCAGTTATTAAAGCCGGTGTGGGCCAACGGAGGCGATTACTTCCTGCGGGGAGCTCTGAATTATTCCTCGGAACAGGAAACGGATATTGGTTCCCTGAGAGGTCTTATAGTGGCCCGGGGCACATATGCTGCCGATTATACCAGCATGCCAACCAAGCCGCAGCAGGAGGACTTTAAGAACGCAGACGGCGTTATGGATACGAGAGCCTATAACGAGGCAATGAAGCAGTACCGAGAGGAACTGGAAATTTACAACAAGAGCGTAGGGGCGTCGGTGATTATGACGACACAGAGCCAGTTAGATACCCTGGTTCACAGCCTTGTTACTATGATAAACGAAGTGTTTAGTCCGACCAAGGAACTGACACTGGCAGACGGAAGCAAAATCCGTGTGCTGGACGAAGAAAATGCCTTGATTGGCGATGATGAAAACGAAACCATGGGAGCGGAACTTTTCTCCCGAAGAAGTTGTGAACGATATACCAAAACGAAGGCAACCGTTCTGGATGAGGATGGCAACCCGCAGGAGATTGATGTATGGCAGTATAACGAGGAGGATCCGGAAGACCGGTACTCCCTCTATACCATCAGCCAGCTAGTAGTCAATCCGGCGGTATTGCAGAACCCTTCCTGCCTTGGCGTGAAATATAATAATCAGAATGGTGGAAAGGACGGGTATGCTCATAATGAACTGGAGGCATTTATTGATATATTCTCCCAGAAGATAGGGCCGCTGACACCGGATTCCATGAGTTCTTATACTGTGATGGGCTTTTACCAGGCTATGGTAGGAGATTTGGGATTGTTAGGCAATGTGTGGAATGGCATTGTGGAGAATCAGGAACTCACGGTTTCTCTGGCAGACGATGAGCGACAGAATGTCATGGGAGTATCCTCCGAGGAAGAATTGTCGGATTTGATTAAATTCCAGCGCTGTTATGACGCATCTTCCCGGTATATTACCACAGTGGACGAAATGCTGGAATATCTGATAGAGAGACTGGCATAGTAATTGGGAATTTGAAACAAAGGAAATAATGAAAGATTAGAAAGAGATTAGGAGGCGGACACTATGGCATCTACATTTGGCGGACTTGAAATTGCAAAATCCGGTATGATGACGTATAACAAGGCCATTCAGGTTACGGGTCACAATGTTGCGAATCTCTACACCAAAGGATATTCCAGACAGACAGTAAATATGTCGGCCCTGGTGGCAAACCGGAGTTCCCTGATGGTGCAGGGCTACGGCGTAACGGTTGCAGATATCACGAGACAGAGGAATGAATACTACGATACCAAATACCAGACAACCACATCCACCTATAACAGATATGACATGCAGGCCTACTATCTGAAGGAACTTCAGGACAGAATCTGCGGCGGCATTTCCAACGATGAGAAAACTCTTTTGACGGATGCCTTTGACACCTTCTATGCCGTACTGAGCAATCTGACGGGCAATGCCAATAATGATACGATGCGCAGACAGGCGATATCCGTGGCAGAAACCTTTGCTACTACCCTTACAGACGTAGCCACCAATTTGCAGCAGTTGCAGCAGGAGGCAAACGATAATATCCGGATTACTGTGGAGCAAATCAATTCCTATGCGGATAAAATTGTTTCCATCAACCGGCAGATTAATACTATTGAGGCCTATGGCAACACTGCCAATGACCTGCGGGACCAGAGAAGCCAGTTGATTGACGAACTGTCCCAGCTTTGTAATGTGGAAGTGCTGGAGAGGATGCCGGAGAATGGCGTTGGAACTCCGCAGTATTATGTATATATCAACGGAGGTGTTCTGGTAGATACCTATAACACCAATAAACTGGAGGTTGAACAGAAAACCACCTACGGAAACATCAATGACATCCGGGGCTGCTATGAAATTCAGTGGGCCAATGGTGACCAGTTCAATCCTTATGCCAATCAGTTGGGAGGGCAGTTACAGGCACTGTTTGAAACGCGGGATGGTAATAATGGAACTACTTTGAAGGGAACCGCCAGCGGTCTTACCAACAATGCTGATGGCAATCTGGTGCTTACCATCACCGATACCAGCTGCGAGGATGTGCAGAAGTTAAATATACCGGCTGAAAATGGCGAAATTATTGTTAATGGCAGAACTTATGCCTATGATAGTTTTGAAGTGCAGGTGGCAGCCGACGGAAGCTTCACCTATCAGTTTACCCTTTCGAGTAAATCGTCGGTACAGGAGGCCACGGCTTTACAGACAGCGGTAACCAAAGGGCAGAGCGTAAGCGTAGGCAGAGAGGTAAAATTCAAAGGAATTCCGTATTATATGGCACAGTTAAATGAATTTGTAAGAACCTTTGCCCAGGAATTTAACAGCGTGCATAAGCAGGGATATGACTTAAAGGACAATCCGGGTCTGGACTTTTTCAACGCCACGGTTGCCGGTACAGGAGATAATTATGTGTTTATGGAGAGAGTGGATGGTGTCTATGCCTCCTTCTCATCCATTCCGACGGCAGATGGCAATGGCGTCTATGCCGGCTCTTACTATTATATGAATGCACTGAACTTTACCATAACAAAGGAATTGCAGGAGGACCCGGGCCGCATTGCTGCCAAAGGAAAATCAGAAGATGGCGGCAGTCTGGGAAGTGATAACAACGATAACCTGCAGCGGCTGACAGAGTTAAAGGACAAAGCAGATATGTTTGTCTATGGAGCACCGGATAAATTTATCCAGGCAGTGACTGCCACCCTGGGTGTGGATGCACAGAAAGCCATTACCCTGGCAAGCAGCCAGAGCGACCTGCTTTACGCCATTGATATCAACCGCCAGTCGGTATCCGGTGTAGATGAGGATGAAGAGGGTGCGAATATGATTATTTTCCAGCAGATGCTTCTGAACCAATACAAGGTATTGTCGGTTATGAATGAAGTGCTGGATAAACTGATAAATGGAACTGCAGTATAATATATTGATTGAAAAAGGAGGCTGTCATGAGAGTAACCAATAACATGATGCGCAGCAACTCGCTGATGAATATGCAGAAGAACAAAAACGTCTACAATAAATATCTGCAGCAGTATAACACGCAGAAAAAAATACAGCGCCCTTCGGACGACCCGACAGTGGCAGTTCGCGAGTTGAAATTCCGCACGGAACTGGCAGAAATTTCTCAGTACAAGTCCAATATAGAGGATGCTCTGTCCTGGATGAATGAGACGGAGACGGTTTTGGGGCAGATAGCTGACAGACTGGACGATATAGAATACTATTGCACTCAGGCTGCCACCGGTACCTATGATGCAAAGCAGAGAGCGGATATTGTGGCCCAGTTAAAAGAGTATGCAGAGTATATTTATGAGCAGTGTGCCAACCACGATTATGCAGGACGGTATATCTTTACCGGACACCGCACCGACGTGCCGCTTTTATTCAAGGAAGCACAGAGCAACATTACCTACACTATTACGGAGAATCTGGACATCAACAGTATTATTAAATACGATTATGTGTATGGTGAGGCATCCTATGACGATGCCAAGAGTGCCGAGGACTACGCCAACGAGGCCTCCTTGTTCCAGACCACTCATCGTATTTTGCTCTCCTATGACAATTGTGATAAGGACGGACAGGATGTGACCCTGACCTATACGGATGCCCAGGGAAATACCAAAACGGTCACTGCGATTACAAAGAGTGTCAGCGATGACGCTACCTACAATGAGCATCTCCATCCGGGTGAGAATGAGGTGTACTATGTGCCGGAGACGGGAGAAATCGTATTTGGGGATGCGGTATATGATGATATCCGTGCCGGTTCCGGGTTAAGTGTCATCTATCAGAAGACGGAGTTCAGTAAAAACGACATACGGCCGGAGCATTATTTCGTCTGCTCCACCCTGGATAATTCAACCGGGGAGACCGCAAAATATACGAATGCCGGAAAGCAGAATATCAATTATCAGGTTAATTTCAACCAGACGCTGACCGTAAATACCGAGGCCTGCAATGCCATCAGCATGTCCACTGGCCGGGCGATTGAAGATATTATCAACCGTTGCAATGACATTGATGTTATCGAGCAAAAACTGGCAGAAGTGAAAAAGCGGATCAGTGACTGTGATGAAGGAGATACAGAGACCTTAGACAATCTCAACGAATTGAAAAGCCAGATAGAGACTCAGCTGGCGCTGGAAAAGACTGTTTTGACCAACGCTTTTGGCTCTACCATCACCATCTGCCAGAAGGAGATTACCAATCTGGGCGTGGCAGAGGCAGACCATGGTTCCCGGTATGCCAGACTGGAAATGACACAGAAAAGGCTGGAGGAGCAGGAAATAGATACGGAAGAGGCACAATCAGATAACATGGATGCGGATTTGGGCGAGGCATATATTCAATTTAACGAGGCGAATTTGCTGTATCAGGCGATTTTGAATGCCACTTCCCAGATTTTGGGACAGTCCCTCTTGGATTTTATCTGATAACGTGTTATGATGGAAAAAAGGAGATGAAGCGATGCTAGTAAAAACAAAGTTTTTTGGGGAAGTAGACCTCCCGGAAGAAAAAATTGTGACCTTGGAGCGGGGGCTGATTGGTCTGGGGGACTACACCAGATTTACCATTTTATATGACTGTGAGAAGGAAGAGACCAATATCTCCTGGTTCCAGAGCGTAGAGGAGCCATGGCTGGCGATGCCGGTGATAAAGCCATGGATTGTAAAAGAAGATTACAATCCGATCGTAGAGGATGAACTGTTATCCCATATTGGAGAATTGACGGAAGAGAATCTGGTAATTCTGCTCACCATGAATGTTCCGGAGAATCTGAAAGAGATGTCCGTTAATCTGAAGGCTCCGATTATTATTAATTCCGACACGAGGAAGGGAGCGCAGATTGCAGTAGAAAATGAAGATTATGAGGTGAAGTATAAAATTTACGATCTCCTCAAAGCGCGGAGGGGGGAGTAACAGTATGTTAGCATTAGCAAGAAAAGCCAATGAGTCTATTGTCATCAATGACAACATTGAGGTGACGGTGTTAGAGATTAAGGGAGACCAGATTAAAATCGGAATTGATGCCCCGAAATCCGTACCGATATACCGCAAGGAAATTTACCAGCAGATACAGGAGGCAAATGAGGACGCAGTCAATACTGCCAGCCCGGAGACCTTATCGCAGCTTATGGAATAAGGCAGGAGAAAAGTTTTCCACTAAAAGGGTTGACTTTTTCTGGGACGAAAAGTTTTTTTTCCAAAGGGTAAACTTTTCGTCCTTTTATGCCGATACTCTTGATAAGGTAAGGAAAATCTTTTTATAAGATACACATGGAGGTGTTAAAAATGGAAGTTGAAGCAATTTCAAACGCAAGTTCAAATTTTAGTCCGGCAGAGGCACCTAAGGTGTCGGTAAGCAAGCCGGAACCGGTAGAGGTATCCCGTGCAGTTGCTGCGCCGGAGAGCACACCGGCTCCTGTTTCCCAGGCTGAGAAAAAACAGAATGGTGAGCAGGATGCAAAAAGGGAACGCGCAGCCAGTGAAGCCAGCATTGATGACGCAGTAAAGAGCGCTAATCGGAAAATGGAGAGAACCCGCTGTGAGTATTCCTATCACAAGGAGACAAATCGTGTCTCTATTAAGGTCATGGATGCCGATACCGATGAAGTGATTCGCGAAATTCCACCGGAGAAGTCTCTGGATATGCTCCAGAAGATGTGGGAAATGGCTGGAATTCTTGTGGATGAGAGAAGATAGGAGGTAGTGTTATGCCAATTCGCATGAGCGGTCTGTCCTCTGGACTGGATACTGAGGCTATTGTCGGAGCGTTGATGTCAGCGCAGACAATGAAAAAGACTAAGATACAAAATTCAAAAACTAAGCTGGAGTGGACACAGACCAAATGGACTGAGTTAAATAACAAACTTTACAAGCTGTATACGGATTATGCGACGAAGATGCAGTTGCAGTCTACCTATATGGCGAAAAAGGCTACGGTCTCGGATGCTTCCAAAGTAAGCGTAAAGGCCAATAGCAATGCGGCTAACGGTAACTATTCTCTGGAAGTAAAAAATATTGCCACAGCGCAGTATCTCACCAGTGGTAAAATTGGTGCTACCAGTACCAGTGAAAAACTGGCAGATTTGGACCCGTCTCTTTTGAATAAGAAAATTACTGTTACGGCGGGAAGCAAGACTTCAGAGATTGAGATTACGGCAGATACAACCATAGCGGACTTTGTAAACAGTCTGAAGAATGCCGGTCTCAATGCCAACTATGATACCGAGCAGCAGAGATTCTTTATCAGTAGTAAAGAGAGTGGATTAAATAATGCTTTCTCTATCACCACTACCGGCATCAGCAGTGCTGAGTTAAATAACAGAGAGGCATTAAAGACGGCGATTGGCTACAGCAGCATGAGCAAAGAGAATAAAGCTGTTGTGGATGCCGCCATAAAGTCCCTGCAGACGTCTGGTGTGGGTACCGATGCCTACAATAAGGCGCTGGATGATATTGCCAATGCTGTAAACAACACAAAAACAGCAGCTTCAAAGGCTGGTGCGGAAAAATATGTATCGGCACAGATGTATGCTGAAAAGTACGCAGAGTATGAGGCAGCTGCCAAAGAGAGCCTGAAGGCAGACTACTATGAAGAAGACGGCAGTGTAAAGGAAAGTCTGGCTGAGAAATACGGCAATGAGTTTGATACGTATGTCGAGGAAGACAAAGTAGCTATGGGCATACAGGATATGTCCAAAGAAGAATACATTCAGTGGAAAGCTGAAAACGACTACAATGCGGCAGTTGCCAAAAAAGCAGACCTTGATACCACTGGTTATGTAAAGGAGCAGTTGGCAACCGACGAAGGAAAACTCCAGGTTGAGGCGGCTGCCTATGCCGGTGTTAGTGAGGAGGATATTCAGGCACTGGATGCCGGAGCCTTACAGAAATACTATGGTACCGGCAACGACACGGAGCCGATGGTGATTGAGGCGGTTGAGGGAACCTCTACCTATGATGTAGAGAGCATAAAGAACTCTATTTCCTCGGCTGTCAGCGATTATGCCGGCGTGACAGACCGCTATCCGGCATCTTCCGGTTCCGCCCTGTCTGGCATTGGTCTTGCTGATATCGTTGTTGCGGCAGATGGAACCGTAACAGTCAATGGAGGAGCCAATGACGCAGAGACAAATCCGGCTATGCCAAGTGGTATGGCACTGATTGCGGCTTCTGACAGTGAGATTATCCTGAATGGAGCAAAGCTTACCTCCTCTTCTTCTACCGTATCGGTAAATGGTCTGGAGATTGAACTCACCGGACTGACCGACCCGGGAGAGAAAATCACTTTCTCTGTCTCCAATGACGTGGATGGTGTATACAATACCATTAAGGATTTCCTGAAGGAATACAATGCGTTGCTGACAGAGATGAACACTCTCTACAATGCAGACAGAGCTAAGGGCTATGAGCCGCTGACCAGCGAGGAAAAAGAAGCCATGACAGATGAAGATGTCAAACTCTGGGAGGATAAGATTAAGGATGGCCTTCTCAGCGGAGACTCTACCCTGAATAGTATTATGACAGGTATGCGTTCTGCTATGATGAGCCAGGTTTCCTATAATGGAAAGACATATTCCCTTGCCAGCTTTGGTATTATGACTTCTATGGATTATACGGAGAGAGGTCTGCTGCATATTTACGGTGATACGGACGATTCCACCTATGCAGCTGAGACAGACAAACTGAGGACAGCCCTGGCCAATGATCCTGAGGCAGTGATTTCAGTACTGTCTGGTGTATTTGGTAATCTTCGCCAGACTATGAGCGATAAGATGGCAGGCTCCAAAGTCAGCAGTGCTCTTACCTTCTACAATGATATTAAGATGAAGGATGACCTCAAGGAGTATGAGAAGCAGATTAAAGAATGGGAAGAAAGACTGACCTCTTTAGAGGATTCCTACTACAAAAAGTTTACTGCCATGGAGACTGCGCTGGCAAAACTGCAGTCACAGCAGAGTACGCTGGCCGGATTGTTCGGAGGCTACTAATAGTTAAAACTGCAAAGACAGGACAATGATTGGAGGAACGAATGGATTCGAATGCAATCAATGCTTACCAGAGAAATGCGATTTTAACAGCTTCGCCAGCAGAACTGACTCTTATGTTGTATAACGGGGCAATCAAGTTTTGCAATATTGGGATTGCCAGCATTGAGAAAAAGGATTACGAGACGGCAAATACCAATATCAAAAAAGCCAATGCCATTATTACCGAACTTAGGGCTACCTTGGACCACAAGTATCCGGTATGGGAAGATTTTGAACGGGTGTATGATTATATTTCCAGACGCCTTTTAGATGCAAATATTCAAAAGGATACGGAAATTTTAGAGGAGGCTCTAAAATATATCCGGGAAATGCGTGATACCTGGCAGGAGGTTATACGCCTGAGCAAAGAAGAAGGTAAATAGCCGACCTGGCATAAAGAGTGATTAAGTTAGGATGTGAATTATGGCTACGGAAAATCGGAATGGCGTATATGTAAGTATGATGGTAGACTCGCTGAAACGGAAGGAAACCATTCTTTCTGAACTGTTATCCTATACAAAGGAGCAGGAGGAAATGTTGAAACAGGAGGAGTTGGATGCTGACCGGTTCAATGAGACTCTGGAATTAAAGGGAAGCCGGATTGACGAACTTGGCACCATAGACGAAGGCTTCGATACCATGTTTAAACTTGTGGAAAAAGAAATCAAGGCCAATTCCTCCCAGTATAAGGAGGAAGTTCAGACGATGCAGACTCTGATTGGACAGGTGTCTGAACTGGGAATGCAGATACAGGCGCTGGAGCGGCAGAACAGTGAGCGGTTCAAGAAGTATCTCGCCAAAGAGCGCAAGGTGATTCATGATTACCGTATAAACAGCAAGACGGCCTCCGGCTATTATCAGAATATGGCCAATACTCACAAGGCAGAACAATCCTATTTCTTTAACGAGAAAAAGTAACAGTCTTGTAATCAGAATGAAATTGCAAAATTCATTTTGGTATTAAGGATTTCAAAAGAAGTCCGATATATATTACAAGTAAAAAACAAAACAACACTGGCAAGGATGCTGGTGAAAATTCAAGGAGGAATGTATT
>JAFLTB010000050.1 GCA_022510605.1 Lachnospiraceae bacterium | reverse complement strand
CAGCGAGAGCATTTGATGCGAAGCATCACCTCTGCTCGAGTCGATTCGTGGATTCTTCTTAAGCTTTAAAACATAAGTGCGCCCGCAAAGCGTGTATTCTGTTACGCATTATTTAACGCCAGCAGTTCATACAGCGTGGTAACTCCCATATCGTTATAAATCGGGGAATATTCGCCGCCCTTGCCTGGAGATTTGTAGCCCATATAGTACAGGTTCTTCTTATCACCGGTAAAGGTCTGGGTTACGGTACTGTTTGTAAACGTATTGTGGGAGAAGACAAAGGGCTGCTGTACTCCCCGGAAGTTTACGCAGAGGGCATTCTTCACAAAGGAATTATCAGCACAGGTAACATTTTTCCAGTTCAGCATAAAAATACCGGTATTTTTTATATCAGTAAAGGTATTGTTGCGAATGGTAATGTTTTCGTGATAACAGTTCTCTGCCCATTGCCCATTGACCTTGCGCTGGGAATATTTGTGGGTTCCGATACCCCGCTTCAGGTTAGTAAAACGGCAGTTCTCAATGAGGACATCCTGATTTGGCGTGCGGTCAAGACTGCTCCAGGATATGCCGAGTCCACCGGTAAGGGGGTCAGGTGTATCCAGGTTAATAGCCTCTTTGGTATAAGGAGTATTTTTGGATACGCCGGAGAAAGTACAATTACGCACCGTAAGATTTTTCGTGGCGTCTATTTCCAGGAAATGCCCGACATTCATGTGAAGAAAACGAATGCCGCTGATTTCCACATCCTGGCAGTGGGCGGTGAGAATCGCTTTGCCCTCCTTGATATATTTCAAATCAATGGTTACATTTCCCTCGCCGATAAATTTGACATTTTTGGCGCCGTTGTAGCCGTAAGCCTTTTTGTTCGTCCGGCCAATTTTGGAATCCACCACATGGAAGATTGTTTCAGCCGGTTTCAGTTCGCCTTTGCCGCATTTATTCAATTTTACTATTTTTACCCCGTCTTTGAACTTGATGGTAACATTGGAGGGCACATACAGGGTGTTGGAAAGCTTGTAGGTTCCCTTTTTCAATGTCAGTACGCCGCCGCCCTTTTTCTCGATTCGCTCAAGATAGGTGCGTAGAACAAAATAGTGCTTGGTATATTTATTCCAGCTCACACTTTTGCGATAACCGGTTTTAATTGTAGTTTTCGGAGAAACGGTAAGGTTTTTCTGTGCGCATGAAGTGCTGCCCGGCAAAAGAGGGAAACACAGCATGCAAAAGAAAAACAAAGAAATAATAATTTTTTTCATAATAAAAATTCCTTTCTTTTAGTGTGTACTATTACGTTAGCACGATGGAACAGAGTTCAAATTGGCACCATCGCACTATTACATTATAGCATAAATTCCTTATCTTTGCGATTAAAAAATAAAGAAAAAAATGCCAGAACAGTTCTTTTTTGGAAAAGTGCGGAATATATACACTAATGTAAACGGCAGCGTGTAGGAAAGACTGCCGGCGAGCAAAAAAGACAAGGGGGCAACAGAATTGAGACTGATAACGCAGAGGGTTCACATGAATAGATGTAATTGCCGGGACAGCAGGGCTGTTACGCTGGACCGCGATTTTAATGTGCCGGATGCCAAACCGGATGCCCTGTCCATTATGAAGGAGCAGGGAAATATACAGATTGAGGAGGTCCGAATGGTGGACGGCAAGGCAAATGTAAAGGGTGAACTGGCGTTTCAGCTTCTCTATGCCGTGGATGGGGAACTGCCGGTAGGAGAGATGAACGGCTCCATTCCCTTTGAGGAAACCATTCCTCTTTCCTGTGCCGACCGGGACGATGAACTCACGGTAAATGCCACGCTGGAGGATTTGCGCAGTGAATTGATAAATTCCAGAAAACTGGGATTAAAGGCAATACTGACCTTGGAAGTGGCGGCAGAGACGGTCTGTGACGGCGAAGGGGCTGTGGAACTGGAGGAGGCAGATAATGTTTTTGCAAAAAAAACAACCCTGCCTATTTCCCGGCTGGCCTTTAGCAAAAAGGATACTCTCAGAGTGCGGGATGAATGGAAAATTCCCGGCACCAAAGAAGCCATCGGACAGATTCTCTACTCGGATATCCGGCTGGGGGAAATCAATACCCGGATGAATGAAAATGAATTGCAGGTAGATGGCCAGGCACAGTTATTCGTCATCTATCTCAGTGACAGTGAAACGCCGGAAATGAACTATTATGAAAACAATATCCCGATTGAGGGAAGCATTGACTGCAGCGGTTGTGATACCAGCATGGTAGCTCAGGTGGTGACCGGGATTCACAGCCGGGATTTGGAAATTAAGGAGGACGAGGACGGCGAGAGCCGGGTGCTGGATGTGGAGTTGGTAGTTGACTTTGCCATTAAAGTATACGGCCAGGACCAGCTGGAACTCCTGACAGACTTTTATTCCATCACGGAAAAATGCCGTCCGGTCTATGAAGACTCCTACTTTGAAAATCTAATTGTGCAAAATAAAAGCAAGGCCCGTATCAGCGGAAAAATAACAGCGGACAGCGACCGCACACCGCTGCAGATATGGGACGTCAGCGGAGAAATTCGTATCGACCATAAGGAACAAAAAGAAAATGGTGTCCAGGTAGAGGGTGTAATTGACGTCAGTGTATTGTACCTGACGGAGGACGACCGCGTTCCGCTGGCCTCTGCCAAAGGGATACTGCCCTTCCAGCAGCTGGTTGAGGCGGAAGGGCTGGAGCAGGACAGCAATGTCTGGATGAGAGGTACATTAGACCAGATTAGCGGAACCATGACCGGTGACAGGGAAATTGAAATTAAAGCGGTGGCGGCGCTGGATTTAATTGCCTTTGAACGTATTGAGGTGCCGATTATTACCAGTTATGAAAGTGAGGATATCGACTGGAAAGCACGAAGCCGCGAGCCGGGAATTATTGGCTATGTCGTGCAGTCGGGAGAAGAACTCTGGGATATTGCCAAAAATTTCTTTACGACGAAAGAGGCCATTATGGAAATCAATCAAATGGAAAAGGACGAGGTAAAGGAGGGAGATATTTTACTCATATTGAAGGAAGTGACGGCGCAGTGACAAAAAACTGCGGTGCAAAACAGCCCTAGAAACCAAGAACTCTGTTTTGAGGTTTTTCTCAAGAAAAGTATTCAAAATAAAAAATCCGCGAACCAGCGAAAGCATTTCTGCTCCAGTGAGTTCGCGGATTTTCTTATTTTCTGAAACGATTTAATTCGACGGCCGCTTTCTTACTCTGCGGTGATGCCGTCACGCCAATCTGTCAATTTCTTAACAGCGGCATCAATTGTCTGCTTACAGATGTCTGGCAAATCCTCTCCCCAAGCCTTTGTTGCCTGCTCAAAGCCCTTCTTGACAGCGGCAATCATTTCATCAGCCTTGGAAGCGTCTCCGCCGCTCAATGCCTGAGCCATGGAAACCAGACGGTCGCTGGTCTGCTCTACGCCCCAGTAGCCATCTTCGCCGATGTCTTTCTGTGCCTGTGCAACGGTAGCTGCATCCGGATTCAGATTCTTAAACAAATCAGACAGAGAAGTATATTTCTTTGCCTGCTTGCCAAGAAGCTGGGTTACCAGGTTCTGAAGCTGCTGATTCTTTGTGGATAACTCCTGCTTCAAACCGGATACAATGGAAGAATAGTCGGTCATCTTTTTGTCTTTGCTATCCTTAGCTTTGGATGGCTCATAAACAACACCCACGTCTTCCGCAGCTGATTTCTTTGCTACAGTTTCTGCACTCTTTGTAGCAGCGTTGGTAGCAGAGGTGTAACTGCTTGCCATCGAATTTGTAACTCCATTTACACTCATAATATTCCTCCTTTTCTGTGCCTGTGCACGTATATTTATAGTGAAATATGGTCTATCTTATATTTCGGCAGGATTTTGGAAAACTTTAGGAGTTTTCTTGAAAAAATTTTATTTTTCTATTTTGTCTCTCAAAATGGTGGTGTAGATGCCATTTCTACCGATAAAGGTCTGTGACAAAAGCGAAGCATCGGTAAGGCAGCTGCCGGCATTTTTCCTTGGCAGCCATCGCCTTATCAAAGTCGTCAAAAATACCAAATACAGTAGGGCCGCTTCCGCTCATCAGAGAGCCCAGAGCTCCGTTTTCTATCATACATTTCTTAATCTCGGCAATTTCCGGGTGAGCGGGGATGGTTACCGTCTCCAGCACATTTCCCAGGTGAGCGCACAAATCATGCAAATCCCGGTTTCTCATAGCGGTAATCATGGATTCAATATCCGGGTGGGGTGTATTGTCATCCAGCACCAGATTGGTATAGACAAACCGGGTGGACACATGAATGCCCGGCTTGGCAATGAGAATGTAGCAGTCCGGCATCTGGGGAATGGTGGAAAGTTTTTCTCCGATGCCCTCGGAAAGAGCCGTGCCCTTCATTACGCAATAGGGAATATCGGCTCCCAGGCTCAGACCCCGTTTCATAAGCTGGCGTTTGCTCAGACCCAGTTTGTAAAGATGGTTGAGAGCCAGCATACAGGAAGCGGCGTCTGTGCTTCCTCCTGCCATTCCGGCAGCCACAGGAATACGCTTGTCCAACTGGATGTCCAGACCACCGTCAATCTGAAATTCCTCCATTAAAAGTTTGGCGCTTTTATAGACCAGATTATCCTCATTTACAGGTAAAAAATGCAGATTGGTAGTCAGACGGATGCCGGGTTCTCTGGATTTGGTGAGAGTGAGCCGGTCAAAGAGCCGGATGCTCTGCATAATCATCTTTACCTCATGGTAGCCGTCCTCCCTGCGGCGGAGAACGTCCAGTCCGATATTGATTTTGGCCGGGGCATTAATCCAGGTAGAATCCATGGCGGCACCTTCCTTTCCATCTGATTAAAACAATTGTATCATATTATACTGTAACAGAAAAGGATTCTTTTGCCTGGAGTTTCGCATTTTTAAACTCGATGTGTAAAAAGCAAAAAATCTGGCAATGCTTTTAACAGAATCTAAAATAGCAAAAGGAAGGAGCAAACATCCATATGAAACATAAAATGAAAATAGGGGGTATTGTTTTTGTGGTGGCAGTGACCGGTGTGCTGATGCACCTGTACGGAGAAGCCACTGTAGGGCGGAGCAGGCAGCAGAGCATTGCCCGAGAGATTATCCGCCTCCATGTGGTAGCCAACAGTGACAGTGACAGCGACCAGGAATTGAAAGGGCAGGTAAAAGAAACCATTCTGACCTATCTCAGAGGTGCAATGAAAGAAGCTGCCACGGTGGAGGAAGCCAGACAGGCCATTCGGAGCCATCTCCGGGATATTGAGGAAATTGCCAATGAGAAAATGCAGCAGGAAGGGTTTGATTACAGGGCAGAGGCCTCTCTGGGAAAATGCTATTTTCCCGTAAAGGAATATGGGGATTTGACTTTCCCGGCAGGGGATTATGAAGCATTGCGGGTGAATCTGGGTGAGAGCCAGGGACAGAACTGGTGGTGCGTCATGTATCCGACTCTGTGTTTTGTGGACTCTACCTATCAGATTGTGCCGGATTCCTCAAAGGAAAAACTAAAAGGCGCCCTGACAGAGGAGGAGTACAATTCTCTGTTGGACGGCGGGGAGGATGTGAGCTATTCTTTCCGCATACTGGACTGGATACAAAATATCATATAATGAATCCCAAAGTGGACAAATCAGCCTGTCCTGTCCCAAAATGCTGAATTTCACTTGAATTTATGGGGGGTACGTGCTAAAGTAGAATCAATAAGAAAAGTTAGATTTCATAGTTTCGGAATGGAGGACAGTATGAAAAAGCGGCTTGCAGTCATCTTTGGCGGACAGTCTTCGGAGCATGAGGTATCATGTATTTCGGCGGCAAATGTAATAAGCGGCCTGGACAAGGATAAATATGAGATACATAGGATTGGAATAACAAAGGAAGGACACTGGCTGTATGTGGAGGAATCCGAGGCGCTGGCAGACGGAAGCTGGCGGCAGGGAACGGTGTCAGCCGTGATTTCTCCGGACAGACAGACCAGGGGGATTTTGAAAATCGAGCGGGGGCATTGCGAGGCCATCCCTATTGATGTGGCCTTTCCTGTTTTGCACGGATTATATGGAGAGGATGGCACGGTGCAGGGCCTGTTTGAGTTGGCCGGGATTCCCTATGTGGGATGCGGTGTGCTGGCCTCTGCGGCAAGCATGGATAAAATATCCACCAAAATTTTTGTGGAACGTCTGGGCATACGCCAGGCAGCTTATGTGACAGATATTTCCAAGGGGACAGAGAATGTCCGGCAGACGGTGGAAGAGGTGGAGAAAAAACTGGGCTATCCGGTCTTTGTCAAGCCTTCCAATGCGGGCTCGTCTCAGGGTGTCAGCAAGGCCTGTGACCGGGAAGAATTAGAGCGTGCCATTGCACTGGCAAAGGAGCATGACAGCCGTGTGCTGATTGAGGAGGCCATTGACGGCCGGGAAATTGAGTGCGCCGTGTTAGGCGGCCAGAAGCCAGAGGCTTCGCCGGTGGGTGAGATTTTATCTGCCGCCGAGTTTTATGATTACGACTCCAAATATAATTTTGACAATAAGTACGACGGCGCCGAGTCGGAGACAGTGGTTGACCCGGATTTGCCGGAGGCGGTAAAAGAGGAAATAAGAAAGAATGCTGTAGCCATATTTCAGGCAGTGAGTGGGTTCGGGCTTTCCCGGGTGGACTTTTTTGTGGAGAAGGATACCGATGAGGTGGTCTTCAACGAGATTAATACTCTGCCGGGATTTACCAGTATCAGTATGTACCCGATGCTGTGGGCGGCTGCCGGGGTAGAGAGGACAGAACTGTTAGACCGCCTGATTGAACTTGCCTATACCAGATAAAGGAGCATGAGATATGAGCCAGGAAGTAAAGATAAAAATCCGTGGACTTCACGGGCCGGGGGAAGAGCCGGTGGAGGTAGTGTCTGTCGGACAGATGTACGAAAAAGATGGTTATATGTGCATCGCCTATGATGAAGTAGTAAGCGAGGAGGAAAACGGACTGGTGCAGGTAGGCAAAAACCTGTTAAAAATAAGGGACGACCAGGTAGAAGTGATTAAAAAAGGGCCATCGGAAAGCCATATGGTATTTGTGCCGGAGCGAACCACCGTGACCTATTATTCCACTCCGGTGGGGGAACTGGAGGTTGGCATTCACACCGACCATATTGAAAAAAACAATTATGCCAACGGATTTGACCTGCGCCTGCAGTATGAGCTGGAAATGAATCAGACCTTCATATCCAGATGCAGTGTGACGATAGCGGTGGAACAGTGAGGAGGATTGAGGTATATGAAACTGTATTTTACAAAAATGCACGGAACGGGCAACGATTATGTATATGTAAATCTGTTTCAGTACAGGGTAGAAAATCCAGAGGAGCTGGCGGTGCGGGTCAGTGACCGGCACTTTGGGATTGGCTCGGATGGTCTGATTCTGATTGCGCCCTCTGAGACAGCAGACTGTCGGATGATTATGTATAATGCGGACGGCTCCGAGGGAGCTATGTGCGGCAATGGCATCCGCTGTGTGGCGAAATACGCATATGAGCATGGTATTGTTCACAGTCCCCGTATCACGGTGGAGACAAAGAGCGGGATTAAGACACTGGATTTGACAGTGCAGGAGGAGACGGTTACTGCTGTCAGGGTGAATATGGGCAAAGCCATACTGCGTCCGGGAGATATTCCGGTGCAGGCAGAGGGAGATTCCTTTATTGCAAGGAAACTGACGGTGGGGGAAAAGGAGTATGAGGCTACCTGTGTGTCCATGGGAAATCCCCACTGTGTTGTTTTTATTGATAACATAGATGAACTGGATTTGGAAAAACTGGGGCCGAAGTTTGAACATCACGAGCTTTTTCCCGACCGGATTAATACGGAATTTGTTGAGGTGCTTGATTCGCATACCCTTCGGATGCGGGTCTGGGAGAGAGGCTCCGGAGAGACCATTTCCTGTGGGACGGGCACCTGTGCTGCCACAGTGGCGGCGGTGCTGAATGGTTACTGTAAACAGGGGGAGGAGATTGAAGTGCAGATTCGTGGGGGTAAGCTGTATGACACGTATCTGGAAAGTGGAGAGGTACTGATGCGAGGGCCGGCTGTGTCGGTGTTTGATGGGGAGATGGAACTATGAGATATATTGGGATGGATAGTGCCCGACCAGGTATGATTGTAGGTAAATCGGTATACAATGAGGAAGGGAAAATACTGGTGAATTATCGTGTAACCCTGACGAAGAAACTGATTTCCCGCATGAAGGAGAAGGGGTTACATGGGCTCTATATCGAGGATAAGTTGTCCGAGGATATTGAAGTCAATGAATTAATCAGTGAAAAACTGGAGGTTAAAGCGGCGCAGGCTCTGCGGAAGATGGACATTGATGCGGCGCTGGATGTGGCCAGTGAGATTGCGGAGGAGCTCAGTGTCAATGGAGATATTAACGTGAATCTGATGAGTCTGCGGACAAACTCAGACTATACCTACAAGCATTCCATCAATGTGGCAGTTTTATCTGTGCTGACGGGAATGGGACTTGGCCTGAAGAAAACCGTGCTGAGGGAACTGGCCACGGCAGGTCTGCTCCATGACATTGGCAAGGTCAATATTCCGGTGGAGACACTGGAAAAGCCTGGTGCGCTGACAGAAGAAGAATATGAACTGATAAAAAAACATTCGGAATTTGGTTATGAGAAAATTAAGGATAACCTTTCCATTAGCTCAAAGACCAAGATGGGTGTCTATATGCACCATGAGAATATTAACGGAACCGGGTATCCTCTGGGACTGGCCGGCGAACAGATTTATATGTTTGCTAAAATTATTCACATTGCGGATGTCTACGATGCCATTACCAGTGAACGGGTCTATAAGAAAGCCCAGTCGCCGGGGGAGGCTGTTGAATTTCTGATGAAAAATGCCGGCAACATGTTCCAGCCGGAATATGTAAAGGCATTTCTTACGTATATCCCGCTGTATCCAAAGGGAAGAAACGTGGTGCTGTCCGATGGCAGTATCGCCGTGGTGGTGGAAAATCGCCAGCATAACACCCTGTATCCGGTGGTCCGCCGCATGGACGGAACCACCCTCGATTTATCCGAACACGAGGACCCGGACTTGTATATTGTAGGTTTTGAAGGGACAAGCAGTGCGCCTTAATTTCCTTTGTTCAGGACTTTCAGCTTGGTTCTCTGCCAGAAGCCCAGTTTTTCCTGCGGATTGTCCAATACACCGCGGCCTTTGACGTCCATGATATAGATTCCGCTGATAACAACCTTTAACTCCTTGCGTATTGGCAGCAGTGGAAAAATTTTTTCATCACACATCAGTGACATGATTTTTGGACCGATTTTGGCTTTTACAATAGGAACCTTGGAACCCCGCAGATATTTAGGGGTATTTTCCAAAACAACCTTAGGAAGCCCGGAATCCTTTAACTTCATCCTCTTTTTATCAATGACCAGTAACGATGTGGTCTGGGCTGCAGCCTGCATCTGAGCCTGTGACTCATCCTGTTTCTTCTGCATTTTTTTGCCGACAAAATACAGAACCACCATGATAACAACTAATACGGCAACAATAATACCCAGTACAGTCAATACAATGTTCATTTTAACCTTCCTTTCGAAGCATAATTACAGATTTATTCTATCATTTTTCCGGGAAAAAATAAATACCAAATTTCCCTGAGTTTCCATTACAGTTTTCCATTTTCATACATCTGGGCAACAATGCCTCTGACATAGGCTCCCAGATGTTTCTGCTCATCCTTTTCCAGTTTGTCAGGATAGATGGGGGTGCCATACTCAATGCGGATTTTTCCCTTATGAATCCAGGGCAGACGGTTTTCAAAAATTTCCTCTGTACCATGGATGCACACCGGGATAATCGGACACTTTCCCTTTGTGGCAATTTTCATACTGCCCTCTTTAAATTCCAGCAGAGTGTCCGTAGCATTGCGGGTGCCCTCCGGAGCGATATAGATGGAATAGCCGTCCTTTACCAGAGAGATGGCCCGGAGAATGATATTTAGATTCTGCTTAACATCCCCACGAACCATGAACAGGCAGTTCAAAAAATACATCCACTGGGCCACGCAGGGCATTTTCCGTATCTCGTTTTTGGAGACAAAAGCCGTTTGTCCGGGTACTGTGGCATAGGCCAGAACAATATCATAGAAGCTGCGGTGGTTGGCGGCGTACATCACCGGCGTATCCGCCGGGATATTTTCCAGACCCACAATGGTCTTTTGGCAGCCAGACACAAACAGCACAGCGTTGAATACGGCGTGGACAATAGCCTGGGCAGTTCGAGCCGCTGTCTTTTCGTTGATTTTTCGAAGAATAAATTCCACCAGATACATGGGAATACTCAATATGGCAATAATAACATACATAATAAGAATAATAATGGTTCGCATGGTTCTCCTCTTTCCTGCTTATGGTTCTGGCGATGGGCTCGCCGTAGTTTTTTCGGAATTACTCTCCCTGTTTGTTCCAGAGGGCTTTGGTGTGACATATTTTACTGCGTCAGGTTCCTCCACATCCACACCGGACTTCTCCTCGTCGTGGTTGCCACTGACGCCATAGTATTCCTCCAGGGTCAAACCATTTTTATAAAGATAGGTGGCGGTGGCAATACCTACATAACGAATGTGCCATGGCTCATAGGTGTAACCGGTAATTTTTGCCTTGCCATAGGGATAGCGGACAATATAACCGTATTTGTGGGCATTCTTAGCCACCCAGCGCCCTTCTTTGGTATCTCCAAAGCGCTGGTCCAACTGCAGGCCCACACTGGCGGCAGAAATATCCATGGTTAAGCCAGTCTGGTGCTCACTGCTTCCCGGTGTGGCGGAAACCGAATCCGTAGCGGCACGACCCCGCCGGATTACGTTCTGGTCATAGATTTGTTTCTGCCTGATATAGGAGCGGTATCCGGAAACTCCGTACAGGACGACTCCTTTCTTCTCGGCGGCTAAAAACATCTCTTCCAGAGCATCTGCGGCAATTTTTCGCAATTTCCGTTTGTCACTGGAGTAGCTGAAGCTAAAGCGGATATGGGGCTCCACCAGAGTTGCCGGAACATAGGAAGAAGGCAGCAGATAGTTACGGTTCACCAAAGCGGTTATGCTGCTGGGAATCGTATCTAAGGGCACCGTTTCCGAATGGTCCAGTATGGTATTCAAATCTTCCGGCAGCAGAGCCGGTTCTTCGGTAGGAACAGCAGTATCTGCGGTATCCTCAGTATCCACGGCATCCGTGGCAGCCATGGTAGCAGCCGCGCCGGAAACAGGGCTGGTGCTGGTCTGTCGCAGGGAGCCGGTATCGGTATGTCCGTCCTGGTAGAACAGATATACTCCGGCGCCAAGGAAGACGGCGGCCAGAAAAAAGAAAAAAATGCGTCTCATATATATAATATCCTCGTTTTCCAAAATAGTCAGAAAGTCCAGGTAAAAAGACGTTTCTGTTATTATGCTGACAAAGAGCCGACCGCAGAGTGTGGCACTCTTTGTCTATGATATTATACTCTGAAAAGCAGGAAAAATCAATGAGTTTCAAACAGGGAGGCGCCATATTTTTTCAAAGCATACAGAAAAATCAGGCCAAGCACGTAACAGGAAATAATTTCCCCGGCGCCCACCGTCAGCATCATAAAGGGAATAGCGTCTTCCGCACCATAGGCAAAACGGAGTACCCAGGGTACAATCAGGGTGTTTGCCAAAACTGGCGGAAGTGGCACCAGCCAGGGGTAACGGCGCAGGGAATAGGAGCCCAGGGCGCCAATCAATGTGGCAATTGTACCGAAAAGAATGTCGGGAGCCAGACAGCCGGTAAGCCAGTTGCTGAGCAGGCATCCGATGGCAAGGCCGGGAATGGCCGCCGGTGTAAAATAGGGAAGGACGGTGAATGCTTCGGAAAGACGTACCTGGACAGGGCCGCTTGCCATTCCAAAGGCATTGGATACAAAAGTCAACACGACATAGAGAGCGGCAATCATAGCCGCCTGACACATTGGATAGATTTTCTTATTCATTTTATAATCTCCTTAGTTTTTTTTAATGAGTGGATGGTTTCGAACACTCAGTCAGTATGACGGATATATTGTATCGAAAAAGCGCTTGTTTGTCAAAGGGAAAAAGTATATAATAAAAACATGAATAATAGGATGAAGATAAAAATTCCAGAGAACGCAGAATATATTCTGCACACATTAGAAAATAACGGATATGAGGGCTATGTGGTTGGGGGCTGCGTCCGGGATATGCTCCTGGGGCGCAAGCCGGGAGACTGGGACATTACCACGTCAGCAAAGCCGGAGCAGGTGAAGGCCCTTTTTCGGCGTACCATTGATACGGGAAT
Organism: Lachnospiraceae bacterium; assembly: GCA_022510605.1. Lineage (GTDB taxonomy): Bacteria > Bacillota > Clostridia > Lachnospirales > Lachnospiraceae > Eubacterium_F. The sequence goes on along the minus strand of JAFLTB010000050.1, from coordinate 9,129 downwards.
TGCCCACGGAACCGTGACGGTGATGTTTGGAACGGAAGGGTATGAAGTGACCACCTACCGGATGGATGGCAGATATGAGGACCACCGCCATCCGAAGGAGGTTGTATTTACCCCCAGCCTGTATGAGGATTTGAAGCGCCGGGATTTTACCATCAATGCCATGGCCTACAATCCCCGCACAGGTCTTGTGGATGAGTTTGATGGGATGAAGGATATGGAGAGACGGTGTATCCGTTGTGTAGGGGAGGCCTCCGAACGATTTGAGGAGGATGCCCTGCGGATGCTTCGGGGGATTCGTTTTGCCGGGCAGCTGCTGTTTGAACTCGAGCCTGCCACAGTGGAGGCCATCCGGGAGAAGGCTGCCACCCTGACCCATGTCAGTGCAGAGCGTATCCGCACAGAGCTGACGAAACTGCTTTTGTCCCCGGGGGCTGACCGGCTGATGCTGGCGGCGGAGACCGGTCTTAGCAGGTACTTTCTGCCGGAGTTTAACCGGATGCTTGCCACGCCCCAGAACAATCCCCATCACCGGCTGGATGTGGGGCGGCATTCCCTGGAAGCGGTGTGCCACATCCATGAGCTTTGGGAAGAGATGCCGGATTTGGAGAAAAAGGCGCGCACGGCCTTGGTGTATGGTGCCCTTTTGCATGATGTGGCGAAGCCGGAATGCCGGACTACAGATGAAGCCGGAATCGACCACTTTTACAGCCACAATGAGCGGGGGGCAGAAGAAGCGGCGAAGATTCTGCGCCGGTTAAAATTTGATAATGAAACCATATCCATGGTTTCCCAAATTATAAAGTATCACGATAGAAGATATGAAAACTGTCTGGAGGGGGGAGCGTATTCGCCCAAAGGGAAAAAAGCCATGCGCCGGCTGGCAAGCCAGGCAGGATATCGGACAATGCCTCTTTTGTTTCTGCTTCAAAAAGCGGATTTGCTGTCACAGAGCGATTTTATCCGAGAGGAGAAGCTGGCCAGACTGGAAGCGGGAATACGGTGCTTTCGGGAAATCAGAGAGGCCGGAGATGCCCTAAACATCAAAGAGCTGGCAATAGGCGGGCGGGAAATTATGGCACTGGGGGTAAAACCGGGGCCGGAGATAGGGGGAATTTTAAGGAAACTTTTAGATATTGTATTGGAGGAGCCGCAAAAAAATACAGCAGAGGAATTGACATCACTGGCGGTCAGCCTTGTGAGACAGAAGTGAAAGGAGAAAACTATGTTTTCAAACCACCGGAAGACCATCGGAGTTTTTCTCAACAGAGCAAGGAGTGAATTTCAGAACCTGTTGTGCAAGGGGGTTATTACAGAGGCGGAAAAGAAGGGGTACAATGTGGCTATTTTTTCTGCTTTTGGCAATTATGGTGAAAACGAAAAATATTATGAGGGTGAAAAACAGTTATATCAGCTGCCGGACTATGAAAATCTGGATGGCGTAATTCTGGCACTGGATACGATGGAGGAAATGGAGACCCGGCGTGTTATACTGGAAAATGTCCAGAGACGCTGTCACTGCCCGGTAATCAGTGTGCGGGAAGCGGTGGAGGGATGTAATAATCTGCTGGTGGACAATAAGGCCAGTACGGAAGAGATTACCAGACATTTTCTGGAGGAGCACGGGCTGACCCGTCTGTGCTTTATGACAGGCCCGGAAGACCGCTGGGATGCCATAGAACGGCTGGATGGATTCCGTAAAACAATGGAGGAATACCAGCTGCCAGTGGAGGAACATCAGATTTTTTATGGAGATTTCTGGACGAATATGGGAAAGCAGGCCTGTGACTGGTTTTTGAATGACCAGCCTATGCCCCAGGCAATATTGTGTGCCAACGACTATATGGCTGTGGCCGTAGCCAGTGAACTGATTCACAGAGGAATCCGTATACCGGAGGAAATCTGTGTCAGCGGTTATGACGGACTGGACGATGCCCTGAAATTTACGCCTTCCATTACGACTATGATGCTGCCTTTTTATGAGATGGGAAGCCGGGCTGTGGATATTATTGATGAAAAGCAGGACTGTCCGGGGCGGATAGAGGATTACTATTATAAAGCGGAAGTTGTGACACGGGAATCCTGTGGCTGTATGCAGGAGGACAATTCGGAAATCGTTAAAATGAGACGGGATGAACATGAGAAGATTAAGGTGGAAGACCATCTCCGCATGCAGTTTAACTTTATGTCCATATGGCTGGGAGACTGTCATACTATTAATGAGATTTCTGACCAGCTTGTAACCTATGTGGGTAATATTGATGGATTCAGGAACTATTGTGTTGCCTTCAGCGAGAACCTGAAGGACAGAGAAGATTATTCGGATTACTCTGATACTATGGAACTGCGGATTCATATAGACAATGGGGGAAGCAGGGGACATATTAACATTCCTTTTGATAAAAAGGAACTTTTACCGGCAGAGGTTACGGATGAATCGCCGCAGATATGGTATTTTGTACCTCTGCATTTCCAGAATAAAACCTTTGGCTATGAGGCCCTTCGCTTCTGGACTCCGGAAGTAACCGGTAACCTTTTTCTGGATTGGAACGTGATTGTCAGCAATAAAGTGCAGGATTGTCTGGTACATCACCATATACAGAAACTGGTGGTCGAACTGGAGAATATGTATGACAGGGACGCTCTGACAGGCCTGTATAACCGCCGGGGGCTGGAGACCTATGGCGGCCAGATTTTCAGGGAGGCAAAGGAAAAGCAGGCCACAGTGTTCTTAGCCATCATTGATTTGGATGGCATGAAGCAGATTAATGATAACCACGGTCATGTGGAAGGAGATTTTGCCTTGAAGACAGTGTGTGCTGCCATCCGTGAATCCTGTACGGGAGACAGCATTCATGTCCGTTCCGGCGGAGATGAGTTTGTGGTAGTGGCAGAAGGAGTGGAGGAGCAGACAGGACTTTCCTGGATGAAGGACTTAGAGGATTACCTGGAGCGGTTTAACGAAAGCGGACAAAAGAATTATGCCATTCATGCCAGCTATGGCTATGTCTGCCGGGTGCCTCAGGAGGAAGACACTATGGAGATTTACGTCAAGGAAAGCGACGAGGTGATGTATAAAAATAAGATAGAGAATAAAAAAAGAAGAAATGAGCCGTTACGATGAGAACGGCTCAACACTTCTTTTTAACACGCCCTTTAACTGGGCAATTAATGTACCATAGTTGACAATCGGCACCTGTTGGTCCTTTGCCTCGGCGATGCGGAAGGCCATTTCTTTCTGGCTCAGTGTACAGCCGCCGCAGTGTACTATCATGGCATACCGGGAAAGGTCCTCAGGGAAACCGCCGCCACTGCTGGTCTCAAAGACCAGTTCTTTTTTTGTGTATTCGCGAATCCAGCGGGGAAGTTTTACTGTCCCGATGTCGTCACACTGGCGGTGATGGGTACAGCCCTCTGCCATCAGAAGAATATCTCCGTCTTTCAGATGCTCCAGAGCATCTACACCCCGGAGCTGTACTTCCAAATCTCCCTTATACCGGGAGAACAAGATGGAGAAGGAGGTCAGGGGAATGTCCTCTGGTGTATCCTTTGACACGGAGGCAAAGGCCTGGGAGTCTGTTACCACAAGCCGTGGCTTCTGTCCAAGGCGGGCCAGGGTATCTGATAGTTCCGTGTCACGGCAGACCACAGCGGTGGCTCCGGCCTCCAATACATCCCGGATGACCTGCTGCTGGGGCAGAATCAGGCGTCCTTTGGGAGCGGCAGAGTCAATCGGCACCACCAGCACCACAAAATCACCAGGAGAGAGAAGGTCGCCCACCAGTTTTCCGGTTTGGTCCTCTGCTGGGATTTTTCTGGAAATCATTTCCTTTAATTCATGGATGTGGTATCCGGTAAGGGAACTGACGCAGATGTCTCCCAGTGGGGCAATGTCGGTTTCGTGTTCTGTCCATTGGTCCTGCTTATTCATAACGACAATAACCGGGATTTCTTTTTTTTGGGTCAGTTCCAGAATGGTCTGTTCAAAGGAAAAATCCTCCGCTGCCTGTGCGCCGTCGGCTACAATCAGGGCGATATCCGTTTTATTCAGAACGCTTCGGGCTTTCTTGATACGCTCCTCGCCCAGAGCACCCTCATCATCCAACCCTGGAGTGTCAATCAGCATGACAGGGCCCAGGGGCAGAATCTCCATGGCCTTGTAGACCGGGTCGGTGGTAGTACCCTTTACTTCGGAGACAATGGCCAGGTCCTGTCCGGTAATAGCGTTAATCAGGCTGGATTTTCCAGCATTTCTTCTGCCAAACAGGGCGATGTGAATTCGTTCCCCCTTTGGTGTACTGTTCATTGACATGGCAACCTCCTTGACCTGATAATCCTCTTATTTAAGAAGAGTGATGTTTCCGATAATAGGTAGCTTCTTTGGCTCTCCGGAACAGGCATTGACAATGCCAAGGATGGTATAAACCAAACAGACGACGGAAACAGCAAAGTTTATAATCGTGGGAATAATCCAGCCCAACAGTCCCAGTGTCAAAACGGTAATAATCGTGCGGAAAACGAAACCGATGATTTGTCCTGCAATTGTCAGAATTATTTCAGAGAGAAAAAGCACCAGTCCCTGGTTGGTATGGAAGCGGGCGTACAGGGAATCTTTGGCAGCAAACAGGGGAACTAAGAATAAAAGCCCCAGATAAGCAAGAACTCCATATACCTTGTTCTGGCTGACGTCTTCCGACTGAAATACAATATTTTCTGTGTCCATAATAACTCCTTTCTGAATGCCCGGTTTAACAGGCGCCATCGTGTTACTATAAAATGTTATAACAGTTTTTCTGATTTTGCAAGCAAAACTACTTGTGAAGAAATATTTTTTGTGCTATAATATTTTCATATAAAACGTAGCAGAGGAGGCATTGGTATGGAGCAGTTTTTGACAGATGATGATTTGTTTGGCCTGCTGGATGAGTTGGACCAGGAAGAAAACGAAATCGGTGTGATGGAGGGGGAGATGGAAGCGTCCAACCGCCGGTATGAGGAAATCATACAGAAGCATAAAATGTAAGAACATCTGCGGATAAGGGGTGTTCTTATTTTTTTGGACAAATTTTGGCAGGAGGAAAAGAATGAGCCGATTATTTTACATAGAGCCGGCGGAGGAGGACTGGGAGAAGGCGCTGCCCATTGGCAATGGCAGACTGGGTGCCATGATATACGGGGAGAAGACCACGGAGCATTACCAGTTAAATGAGGAGACAGTCTGGTTTGGCGGCCCTATGAACCGGATAAATCCCGATGCCAGAGAAAATCTTTCCCGGGTGCGGGAGTTGATATTTGCAGGAAAAATTCCAGAGGCGGAGCGTCTGCTTAAGTACGCTTTTACCGGTACACCCCAGAGTGAACGGCCCTACCAGACGCTGGGGGATATGTATCTGGACTTGATGGATACGGTGACAGAACCGGCAGAGTATGAGAGAGAACTGGATTTACATAAGGCTGTCCACCGGGTGCAGGTAACGGATAAAAAGACGGGAATTACCTACCGGCGGGAGGCCTTTGCCGCCGCAGAGGACAATGTGCTTGTGACCCGGCTGACGGCAGACAGGGAGAGAAGCATCTGCGTGGGTGCGGTCATAGGACGGCAGTGTTTCTATGACAGAACCTGGCAGGAAAAGGATGCGGTGTATTTTCAGGGGAATCTGGGAGAGGGGGGCGTAGGCCTCTGCGCCGGTGTGATGGTAGTGGCAGAGGGAGCGGATGTGCAGGTGATGGGTGAGCATGTTATTGTCCAAGGTGCGGAAGCCGCCACGGTGTTAGTAACCGCTTCCACCACCTTCCGGGAAAAAGACCCGGCGGCAGCCGTGAGGCAGCGGCTTCAAAAAGCGGCGGCCGTGCCCTATGAAAAACTGAAGGAAAAGCACGTGACAGAGTACCGGCAGTGGTTTGATACCTGTCGTCTGGAGCTGGCCTGTGACGGAGAGAAGGAGCATATGCCTACCGATGAACGGTTAAGGCAGGCAGAGATTGATAACGGACTTTTGCAGACCTACTTTGACTTTGGAAGGTATCTTTTGATTTCCAGCAGCCGTCCCGGCGGTCTGCCGGCGAATCTGCAGGGTATATGGAACCACCAGCTGGCACCGCCCTGGGGCTCAAAGTATACCATTAACATCAATACCGAGATGAATTACTGGCCGGCAGAAAGTCTTGGCCTGTCAGCGTGCCACCAGCCCTTGTTTGAGTTGTTAAAGAGGATGGCAGAGAACGGAGAAAAGACGGCTAGAGACATGTATGGCTGCCGGGGATTTGTGGCCCATCATAATACGGATATCTGGGGGGATACGGCGCCCCAGGATATGTATATTCCTGCCACCTACTGGGTGATGGGAGGGGCCTGGCTGTGCACCCATGTGTGGGAGCACTATGAATTTACCAGAGATGAAAAATTTTTACGGGAGATGTACCCGGTACTGAAAAGTGCCGTACTCTTTTTTACGGATTTTCTGGTGGAGCATCAGGGGTACTATGTAACCTGTCCGTCGGTGTCTCCGGAAAATACATACATCTTGCCGGATGGCACCAGAGGCTGTAATGGTTTTGGGGCATCTATGGATAACGAGATTTTGCGGGACTTGTTTGGACAGTTTCTCAAGGCTGCCAGGCTTCTTGGTGAGACGGACAAGCCATTTCTTGATAAAGTGCAGGACATGCAGGAGAAACTGCCTCCGCTCCGCATTGGCTCAAAGGGGCAGATTCTGGAGTGGTTTGAAGAATATGAAGAAGCGGAGCCGGGACACCGGCATATTTCCCATCTGTATGCCCTTCATCCTTCCAGCCAGATTATGGCAGACCAGACGCCGGAGCTGGCAGAGGCAGCCCGGGTGACCTTAGAGAGAAGGCTGTCCCATGGCGGCGGCCACACAGGATGGAGCAGGGCCTGGATTATCAACATGTACGCCCGTCTCTGGGAGGGAGAGAAGGCCTATGACAATCTGATTGCCCTGCTAAAACAGTCCACCCTGTCGAATTTATTCGACTATCACCCGCCCTTTCAGATTGATGGAAACTTTGGCGCCATTGCGGCCATGGGTGAAATGCTTTTGCAGTCCAATGGCGGCCGCACCGTGGTATTGCCGGCTCTGCCAAAGGCATGGCCGGAGGGGAAAATCTACGGCATTTGTGGACGGGGCGGCCTGCGGTATGCTCTGGCATGGAAGGATGGGGAACTGACAGAATTAACGGCAGAGGCTGTTACGGATGAGGCTCATACGATTCTGTGTATTGGAGAAGAAAAATATGATATTTCCCTGAAAAAGGGAGAGCGGTTTAGCATAACAATGCCAATTTAAACCAGAGATCAAGTTGGCATCGTTATGCTGGTAGTAAAGGATGTGATGTGGTGATTCGATTTGAGGTAAAGTCGGCACTGAAGGGTAAGGTGCAGGAAATTGATATGGCACTTTCCAATAATTATAAGGACAATGCCCATACGGCGTTAAAGGAGTTATATGAACTGTTGGATACGCTGAAGGCAGAGGGCCGGCTTAAGGAAAAGGACTGGCAGAAGTGGAAGACAAAGGCAGATGGTTATACCACCCGAATGAAGGGTTACAGCCATAATAATCATATAGGATGGTAATACTATGGGTACATTAAATGAAGAACTGAAAACATGGCTGCAGAGGGAGGCTGAGCAGGATTATAAAAAGTTTTCCGCCGCTCTTATTCCCGGCTGTGACAATATGCTGGGAATCCGGATTCCCCTTCTGAGGAAAAAAGCAAAGGAACTGGCAAAGGGTGACTGGCGGCAGTTTTTACAGGAATCCGAAGATGAATACTTTGAGGAAACCATGGTGGCAGGAATGGTGATTGGCTATGCCCGGATGGAGATTGCGGAAAGAATCGAATGGTTCCGCCAGTTTGTTCCCCGTATTCATAACTGGTCGGTCAATGACTGTGTCTGTTCTACCATTAAATTAAAGCCGGAGGAGCGGGAGCCCTTCTGGCAGTTTCTCATGGAATACAAAGATTCTAAAAAGGAATATGAGGTTCGGGTAGTGGCAGTGATGTTGATGAACCAGTTCCTTTTGCCGGAATATATTGAAAAAACTGTGAAAACTCTTGCGTCTCTCTACGATAGTGACTATTATGGAAGCATGGGAATTGCCTGGGCGCTGGCTACAGCCTATGCAAAATTTCCGAAGGAGATAAAAGCGTTTCTCCATGGGGAATTTCCCCAGGGCAACAGCCATTGTTCAGATGGTAGTCATCTTTCGGATGCCACGTACAGCAGGGCGATTCAAAAAATGCTGGAATCGTATCGGGTGTCTACCGGGGATAAAGAAATGCTTCGGGAGTTAAAACGTCAGTACAAAAAATAAACAGGAGCGGAAAGAAATTATGGAAGAACGAAAAGAACAGAAAGATCGATGGAAGAAAATACAGACCAGTATACTAATTATTGTTTTTGTGATTTTGGGCGTACTGGAATATATTCAATTGATGCACTCCTTTGACCTGCCGCAGGTTATACTGGTGATGCCGGTTGTAGGGGCATTGTCGGTCATTACATTGCGGAAATTCAGCCTGGCGGTGCCAGTGTGTACGATTCTGCTCTCCTGCGCTTATCAGATTGTGGGAGGGAGCTCCAATGCGGTAAATTATCTGCAGACCGATGCGGCCAGTATTACCCGGGTTATTCTTTATGTGCTGCCCATCTGTCTGGCCTTCGAACTGATTGGTATGGGGGGCGGTGCGCTGATTCGGGTGCTTATCAACCGAAAAAAAAGTACAGCAGTGGGAGTAGTCTCTCTGATTGCCGGGCTGTTGCTGGTGTTTGGCCCCTATATACTTTTTTTCAGAAATCCACTCTATCCGATTCAGGCACGTATGCGGCTGTCGGACTTTGCAGAGGAAAATTACACAGATTATGAAATTGCCGGAAAGGAAATATACTTTGATTTGGCTACGTCAAATTATCGGTGCCGTGTGTCTATGTCGGATGGCGCCCTTCGGGTGGTATATTTTGATGAAAACGGTGCAGCGACGGATAGGGAGTAATATGTATCTCCCGTTATTAAATAATTTCCACTTCGCAGGAATCACTATTGTAATGTATATCAGCCGGAAGCATTGACAACGTGATTTTTTTGAACTGGCTTCCCCAACACCATA